>CAZICR010000100.1:0-9291 GCA_964537795.1 uncultured Cellvibrionaceae bacterium
TTGCCGGTGCGGGCGTCGAGAATGTGGCTGTAGCGTTTGCCTTTGCTGTCGAAATAATGGCGATAGGTACCTGATGCCATTAATGCGTAAGGTTCGCCGGAATCGAAGGAGACAATTTTGTGAAGTTTGCGTTCATTCGGTAATGGTTTTTCCAAAGCGATTTTCCATGTTTCACCATTTAATTTTTTACCTTTGGTTTTTAATTCACCGCCGATTTCGACTAAATAATTTTCAATTTTATGATTTTCCAAAATGGCTGCCATGCGCGAAACAGTATAACCTTGGCCTATTGATGAAATATCAATGCGTAATTTGGGAATCATTTTGCGCAGATGGGTGGCATCAACAGTTTCCAGATAATTCATGCCGATGGTTGACATAGCAAGAGACAAGTCTTCATCTGAAGGCGGTGTAAAAACTTCTTTTTTGAATCCCCATAAATCAAATAAAGGTTTGATAGTTAAATCGTAACAACCATTGCTGGCTTGATAAACACTGCGCGCTTGTTCAACCAGTTTGACCAACTCGGCATCAACACTGACTGGTTGATCGGTTTGATTGGCATTGAATTTTTCAATGACTGAATCATCGCGATAATTGGACAAGCTAAGATCAATGCGTTCGAATTCTGCTGCAATTTGTTTTTCAATTTCTTTGGAATCGACAGGGTTTTCTGCTGTTGGCACATAAGTGATGTGATAAGTAGTGCCTTGGGCAAAACCTTCCAGTTTCTGCATTTCTGATTTCTTGTCGCAGGCCATTAAAAAAACACTAAGCGCGAAAAATAAAGCAGTGCGCGTCAGAAAAGTAACCATATTAGTTGCACCAATTGTTTTGTTGATTAATGCCGCCATCGGGTGAAATAAACCCCATGCAGCCCAATACACTGTCGTAAATTTCTGTGTGTTTTACGACTTTAGCAGAAGCTTGTTTATTTTTCAGCTGTTGGAAAGCAGCAAGGTTTTGTTCGACAGCTAAAAATTTATCTGATGCCCATACAATCACAGGAACCCGGAATTGTTCCGGCGGTGCCATTTCTTTTGGAGTGGCATGAAAATGGCTGTTCTCATCGATTGATTCGCCGTGATCCGAAACATAAAACATTAAGGCATTTTTATTTCGCAATTGATCTATGATGTTTTTCAGCGTGTAGTCAACAAACAAGACTGAATTGTCAAAAGAGTTAATCAATTGTTCGCGAGTGCAACCGTCATCAATACTGATGCATTCAGGTTTGAATATTGAAAACTCGGGAGTATGTCGCTGGCTGTAAGAAAAATGCGATCCCTTGGTATGCAGTATCACCAAATGTTTTCCCTTGGGGTGTTGATCCAGAGAAGAAATTAGTTGATCGACCAATATCATATCATTGACGGGTTTATTTTTTTGATTGTAAGCAGCGGCAATCACTTCACGTATTTCGTATTTTTGGGTGTCAGTACTGTTGTAAAACCAGGTTTCACTTTGCATGGCGAAAAGTTCTGAGCTAAACCCCAACTTGCGCAATACAGAAAAAACATTCCGTTCCTTAAGCGTATGATGCCTATTATTTTCTGTGCCGCCCTCACGAACAAACATACAGCGCATCGAAAGTTTGGTTGCTGTGTCACAGGATTCTCCTCTTAATGCCACCAGATTTTTTTCCTGTGCAAGCAGTGGAGTGGTGTCACGTGAATATCCCAAAATTCCCATGTGATCCCAGCGCGTGGTTTCGCCGATTACAAATACCAAAACCAGATCATCCATATGACTCCTGGCTTGATAAGTAAAATGTTGACCAGGGTCAAAAAGTTTTTTACTGGCATTCCTTTCTTCTAGCTGTTGATATAGAAATAAACCCAGGCCTGCTATCCAGTTGGATGGCAAATAGGAATGCGCGATATTTCCGCCTGCGCTACCAAAGTATTGATTTTTTTTGGTTTCCTGTTGTTCAATTAAGTAAACGGCAGTTTTAAGACTGAGAGCAAATAATAAAAATCCTGCAACACAAAATCGGAAAGAAAAAATAAATCGCTTGAGTGAATGCCATCGCCAGTCATACAGATGTTGATTGATTTTTGAGACTGTCAGTATGCCTGCGGGAATTATTCCGGTAATTAATACCCAAATTAAAAAATACCAACCAACACTTTCTTTGGATAAATCTATATCCCAGGTAAGTGTTGATAGAATGATGCCGTAGCCTATCACCACATTAAAAAAGACCATGTAATAACTGGCGGCGGATGAAGCCAGAATTAAAAAACCAACAAGAATTTTATAGATTATTTTTCCAAAAATACTGAAACTGGCCGTTATCCCATAAGTTAATGTGATAACTGCAATTGCAGAACAAGCGGTGATAAAAAAATCTTCCATACCCGATTTACTGGCGTGTCGAAAGAGCACGACTGCATTAAGTATCAAGCCGATATAAAGCGATACAAGAATATTAATTTGGCGTTGGCTAAACGACATCATCAGCTTGCACTTGTGTTATCGAGCCCACCCAGTTGTTTTATCAAGAGTTTTAACAAGGCATCAATTTCAAGTGACATTATCGAAAAATCCAGATCAAACTGTTCGGCCTTGGTCTCGGGTTGCCTTTGATTGTCTGCATCGGTGATATCACCTTCAAACTTCAAGCGTTTGATTGCGCATTGTTCATCCAGTAATAGATGTACAGATTCTTTCCAGATCAGAGTGAGTTTATTCACCTGCATGCCTAAATCCAGATGATTGCGAATTTCGCCGGCAGTGAGATCCTGTTTTTTGCAACGAATAACGCGGCCATCTTTGTTGGCAACTAATTCACATTCGTCACCTAATTCCAATTCATTACCCACTTTGGCTTCGCGTAACCAGCGCGTCATGGTTTGTGTTGGCAAGTGTTTGGTAGTGAGTGGAATGCAGGGAAGTGATCCCAAGGCTTCTCGCAGTTTGCTCATCAAATCTTCTGCGCGTTTGGCGGATGCACTATTGACTATTATCCAATTGGCTTTGGGATCTATATAAGCAAAATCCAGACGTGATCGGGTAAAAGCTTTCGGCAAAAGTGAAAAAATAATCTCGTCTTTTAGGTTTTGTTTTTCTTTGCGACTGAGCTTTCGTTGTTCGGCATTTTCTATGCTGAGCGTTTTCTCTTCGACCTGTTCTTTAATGACGCCAGAAGGAAGTATTTTTTCCTGACGTTTGGCGCAGATCATCATACGGCCACTGGTAGAATGTACCAGTTCTTCAGAATCGCGGCCTAAAGGTGGAGTAAATCCATAACGAAATAAGTCCATGCTACCGCAAGGGTTAAAGCTAAATGTATTCAGTTTTTCATGCAGTTCTTCGTGTGTCAGTGTCCAGGGTTGGGTTAACCGAAATACCCGTAAATTTTTAAACCACATTAACTATTTTCCTGTTAATCACTTTTATGAAAATTTCTTATGAAGTAAAACCGAGGTTGAGTGTGTCGTCATTCGTCGCTGGATTTTTTTTGTTCTTCGAGATTGCTATCTTGCGGTGCAGAATTTACCTTAATAACTGATTCGGCTGATGGGGCCAATAAATGTATTTCACGAATAAAAATTCCCCAAAAGGCGATAAACAAAGCGGCAACCAAAGGACCAATAACAAAACCATTTATGCCGAACAATCCCAAACCGCCAAGTGTTGAAAGCAGTACCAGATAGTCAGGCAATTTTGTATCCCTACCGACTAAAATTGGGCGCAATAAATTATCTACCAGTCCAATAACGCCAACTCCAAATACCGCGAGAATAATGGCACTGGTACTCTCGCCAGCTGCGACCAGATACAAGGCTACGGGCGCCCAAATTAATGCAGGTCCTATGGCGGGAATTAATGACGCAAAAGCCATGAGTACTCCCCAGAGCAAAGCAGCCGGAATTCCCAATATCCAGAAAATAACACCGCCCAAAGTGCCCTGAACCAAAGCCACAACCAAATTTCCTTTAATGGTTGCGCGGGTAACTTCACCAAATTTTGCAAAGAGCAAACGCTCACGTGCATCACCTAATGGCAACGCGCGGACTAATAATTCAATTATCTTAGTGCCGTCGCGTAGTAAGAAAAAAGTGAGATATAACATTAAGCAAATATTTAAAATCAGTTTGAAGGTATCTTGACCGACACTAATGGCTTGTTGGGCTAAAAATTTTCCACTGCTCATCGCAAATTGCATGGCAGTTTCTTTAATTTTGACAATGTTAATACCCAGTTTATCAAAGAAGGGTTGTAACCCCGGAAATGCAGTGCGCATTTTTTCAATTTGTTCTGCAGGACTGATGTCACCCGATTGCATGCGTTGATAAATAGCCGCGCCTTCATTGATAACGGAGCCGGTTAAAATAATCATGGGTAAAATGACAATTAAAATACAAAGTAACAAAGTGATAAACGCGCTTAAATTAATTCTACCTTTCAGGGTTTTTAACAGGCGTTGTTGTAACGGATAAAAAATCACAGAAATTGCACAAGCCCAGAAGATGGTGCCAAAGAAAGGTTTCAGAATCAAAATAAAACCCAGAGAGACAATAAATAAGAAAAAGAGAAAAGTGGTCGTTTCCAGTTTCTGCTGCTGCATGGCATAGTCCCCGCGGGAATCTTGATGTGTGTTAAGAGTTGGGAAATATACGTGACTGCGCTTCTGCTGTCACGAAGGCATACTAAAACGGACTTCCAAACCTTGGGGATTTACTGGCAGGAATTCGAGTTGCCCCTGATGTATCTCGATAATGCGCGCCACAATTGACAAGCCCAGGCCGCTACCGGTTTGGTCGGCTGATTTTTGATCAGAGGTCTCTCTGAAAAAGCGTTTTCCGAGCGACTCCAGTTTTTCTTTGGCAATACCGGATCCCTGGTCAATAACACTTATTTGAATCTGCTTATCAAGATTAAGGGTTTTTAAAAAAATAGCAGAACCACTGGGGCTGTATCGACAGGCATTATCGATCAGGTTACGAAGGAGTACGGACATTAATAATGGATGGGCGTAAATAAAAGTTTGTTTAAATTCTTCATCAAACACAATTTGATGATTTAATACACTGAATTGGTAAGCATCTGTTTGTATCGATACTTGCGCATCCAAATCCTGAATCGACTGAATCATTAAATCGAATAAATTAATGGAGGATTTTTCACCTATGGCTTTAGGATCCAATCTGGCCAAAGTCAGGAGCTGTTGAATCAGTCGATTGCTACGATTCACGCCAACCAATATTTTCTCCAGTTGGATTTTACTTTGTTCAAGTGTCTTGCTGTGCAAACCGAGTTGAGTATTTAATTTTAATGCAGAAAGGGGCGTGCGCAATTCATGGGCGACATCACCCAGAAAACGACGTTCTATTTCTACAGCATTGGCAACTCGATTCATCAGTTGATTAATAGCGGTAACCACTGGCACTAATTCTTCAGGCGTTGAGTCCTCTATTTGAATGGATTCGAGTTTGTCGAGATGACGCTCTTCCAGTTGCGCTGAAATTTGACGCAAAGGTTTTAATCCCCGTTTAATGACCCAAATTAGGCAGGCGCTCATGAGTAGCGCAGCAAAAAATAATCCGCCTAATGAACTGAATAAGGTTTTTTCAACCAATTCTTCACGAATATCTTCACGTTCAGCCAATACGATCCATAAATTATTTTGTGGCATGTGTTGGGTGAATATATGCCAGTCGTGTTGTTGATAATGGGTAACAAAATAACCACTTTCCAAAGGTGACAATAAATACAAGGGGGCGGTGGGTGTCTTGACCAACAAGTTTCCTTCTTCATCCCAAAGTTGTACGGCTAGTTTATTTTCATAGCCATGGCCTGTGGAATGGCGTTCATCATTGTTGCTATCAGTAAAATTGTTCAGTGCAGTGAGCAGAGTAGAATTTAATTTATCATAATCAATTTCATCTATAGGACGATTTAAAAAGCTTTGTAAAATACGACTGGTTTGCGCCATTTGAGCGTCATAAAGTTCATCGATTTCGCCAACTGTGACTTGCTGTGTAATCCATACAGTCAATAGGATGCTTAAACCTAGAAGGCTAAACAAACTGACAATAAAAAACCGTTTAAGAGATGAGAGTAGCCAGTGTTTCATTCCGGATTCTGCGCACTAGTTTGTTTATCTATCACATAACCAAACCCGCGCAGGGTTCGAATAAATTCTGGGGCAATTTTTTTTCGTAAATGATGTATGTGAACTTCGAGCGCATTACTTTCTACATCATCGCTCAAGGTGTAAAGACTTTGCTCCAACTGTTCCCGGCTTAAGACTCGTCCCGGAGTTTCCAACAATTTCATCAAAATCATAAACTCACGACGTGATAAATTGACACTTTTTTCTTTATAGAAAATTTCCTGGGTTTCCGGATTAACGCGTAAATCACCGTGAATCAGTTGGTTATCTGCCCGGCCTGTAGAGCGGCGTGAAATTGCCCTTAGTCTTGCCAGGAGTTCATCCAGTTCGAAAGGCTTTAATAAATAGTCATCGGCGCCGGCGTCAAGGCCTGAAATTTTATCCAACAGAGTATCGCGTGCAGTGAGCATTAAAGTAGGCACGCCATTTTTTTCGCGACGAATTTTTTTCAAAAAACTGATGCCATCCATTCCCGGTAAGCCCACGTCCAATATCATTAAATCAAAATTTTCATGTTTGATAGCGCGATAGGCTGATTCACTGTCTTTCATCCAGTCAACGGCATAGTTGTGCAGAGTCATTGCTTCTTGCAAGGCTTCACCCAGCATTAAATCGTCTTCAACCAATAATAGTCTCATCGTAAACACCAGTGAATGGCTTGTTGGTTCTGCAAAAATTTTTCGGCGTTTTCACCTTGCAATAACGCCAGTGTTGACAAGGTTCCTGCTTGAACACAAGTAGAACCTGCGACTGTAATTGATCTGGGCGCATTCTCTATAGGGTAACCGGTTTTCGGATTCAGAATATGCCCGTAACGTTTACCATTCCGTAATAAAAAACGTTTGGCATCGCCACTGGTTGCCAAGGCACCGGCGGCAATTTCCAGAATTTTATTGGCCTGGTATTTATTGTCTGGAATTTCTGATTTTTGGTCTGGCGTTTCCACTTTTTGATCCGGTGTTTCTATGCCCACTTGCCAGGCTTGCTGATTTTTTTGTGTACCGCTCACAGCTAAATCACCGCCAAAATTAATCAATACCGGCAGATCAGTTTGCTGGACAATCAAATGTAGAACTTTATCGACGGCATATTCCTTACCGATTCCACCCAAATCGATTTCCATTCCTGCCTTCAGAGTTAAAAAAGGTTTTTGCCAATCAACTTTGCTCCAACCAACCAGTGGCAGAATGGCATCTATAGTGGCTTGCTCGGGAATTTTATCCGAACCATCAAAAATCCATGCACGGCGTAACACGCCTGATGTAATGTCGAACAGGCCGTCACTCAATTGATAACAAAGCTGTGAGTAATCGATTAATGCGCTGGTTTCATCATCCAACTCAATGGTTTTTCCATTTGCATTATTAATGGCGTGGATAATATTGTCGCTGCGATAGCGACTGAATTTTGTTTCTATGCGTTTGGTTTCTGCTTGTGCTTGTTGAACCAGTGAGTAAGCTAATTCAGCGTCTTGGGTGTCGATCAACATTTCACACATGCTTGCCATAGCGCGAAATTGCCCGAGGAAATGGTGACCTCTGGGTATCAAGGTTATTTCATCTTGCGATTTGGATTTATTCATGAATGGATATTATTGCAATCTGTAGATGGCTTTGTGCTGTTGCGAAATATATCGCATTCTACGGACGACTGCCTTAAATAAAAAAAGCCCGCACGAAGCGGGCGAAAAAGGCCTAACTAAAATTCAAACGAATAGCCAAACGATATTGTCATGGCCGTCATATCCGGCGCCAAATCCAAACCTGACAATGCCGGAAGAGTTGAACGATTCAGATCGTAAGACTGGGTATACTGTTCAACACGAATATTAAATTCGCTGGTTGGGCTAAATTCAATTCCATACTTAAGACCGAAACTGGTTCCGGTTAATTCTGCCAGACGAGGATCTGCCGATGCGTAGTCAAGATTAATACTGCTGCCTGTAACCTGTTGTGATTGCAAAAGATACAGATTGTAAAAATCTGCAGCAGTTTGTTGGTACCAACGCAAATGTGGTTCAAGGTACATATTACCTGCAAATTGATAACGGTAGCGTAAATCCAGCGTATGAGAATCTACTCCCCAATCATCTGTGTAGTAGCGATACGAAAAATCAATCACATCTTCGGTGAGATGAATTTTATTCGCCCAATATAAACTGTGTCTTGTGCGTGAATCAGGCCTGCTTTCATAGGCATACCAATTATTTATTTCAGCCGATGGATGATTGACGAGATTTCCTTGATCGTCCAATACCGACAAAATTTTGTAGGGATCAGTGTGGTAACCACTCGACGAACCATAAGAGTAATTCAATTGAGTGACCCAGTGGCGATTCATCACTTGAGTCACGCCGAATAAAAGATCCATGACATCTTTACTTTCGTCGGATCGTGTTTGTTTTAAATCTTTGTTTTCTTCACCATAGACCATGGCTGAAAGTTCGAGCGGGGTTCCACCGACAGGATTTATTTGATCAGCTTCATAACCTAAACCTAAAGACAGCGTGGTATTTTTGTTATTGAAATCCCGAGCAATAGCGGCATTTAATCCCATTGAGGTAAAGTCGTATTCTTTTGAAAAATTTCCACCAATCGAAATTCTATTGCGCTCACCCCAAGGCTGTTCCCAATTCACATTGAGTGCAGCGCGAGTATCTTTAAAACTGTCATCAAGCGGAGTTTCACCGGCATCAGCGGTATAAGAATTTTCACCGGAAGGCCCGGTAAATGTTTGTGGGCTGTTGGATGCTACTGCCCCATTAGGTGATGCGCCGGTCAACGAGTCGAGCGTCATTTTTAACGAAAAAAAGTGTTCGTCTCCCATATCTTTTTTCAGCGCAACTATAGGCTCAATGGCAGAAACACGACTGTCCGACTCTGAATAAATCAAGAGTGACGAATCCACTTGCCAAGGCGCTTCTTTGGCGTAGCTGCCACTAGACACCAAATTCACACTGGCAGCAGCAAGTAACATCGCTATATTGCCCGCCGATTTTTGAGTGATTGTTTGTGAATTAATTAGTTGCATCCGCAGCCACCTCCGCCAAATCCTCTACCGCCAGTAGAAGCTTCTTTACTGAAATAAGTGTGGTCATCAGACGCTGACTCCAATGGATAGGCATTAAGTTGCATGGACTTTTTCGCCAATAAATCCCGTTCCCAGGGTTT
>CAZICR010000101.1:0-7728 GCA_964537795.1 uncultured Cellvibrionaceae bacterium
CCCTTGGCAGGGGGAGGGACCTTACTCCCTACTTAATACAGCGTGAAATCTGTTCCCTCCCCTGCCAAGGGGAGGGCTAGGGTGGGGTAAGGCTTCTGCTACTCCAACATCAACTTTCTAGTATCCGCAACAGCTTTCAACTCCGGCAAATGCTTCTTCGCCAATTCCATAACCCTTTCAGCAGTTGCACGATAAGTGGTTAGTTTTCCACCCATCATACTGATCACTTTTGGACTGGCTTCATCATCACAAACCAAAATCACATCACGCGGACGTGAAAAAGCATTTTTATCCGAACGCGGTAGCACACGTAATCCGGCAAACGAATTAATCTGTTCAGGCAATTGCAGATCAGGAAAATAATGCAGCAGGGTCTCAATTAAATAATTTTTTTCGTCATCGCTCATCTGTGCGTTTTCAGGCTCACCCTGATGCAATTTCTCCGTTGTCCCCACCATCAATTGCCCCTTCCAGGGCAACACGAAAATGGCGCGGCGGTCACGAGGTGATTCCAAATAAAAATGTTGATTCAACAGTGGTGGCAACAACAAATGACTGCCTTGAATTAAATCCACTTGCGGCAAAGAAATTGGGGGAGAAATTTTTTGATTAACTTGAGTTGCCCATGGGCCGGCAGCGTTAATAATCAGATCACAAGTGACTGTGTGTTGCTGTCCATCTTGCTCATAAATAATTTGCGATTTTTCGCCTTGAATTTCCGCGGCAATAAATTGCGCAGGGATTTTCACATCGGCACCTAAAGATTGCGCAGAACGCAACACGGCTCGCGTTAACTCAGCATCATCGGTTTGTGCTTCTTGATAGCGGAATACCGCTTTTAATTTTTCTTTCTTTAATCCGATTAGATATTGCCATTCAGAATCCAGCAACTGACAGAAACGGGAATTTTTATCTAACCCTGCCAACAAAGAATAAAGACTTAAACCGGCACGAATAGTAAAAGGTGAGCGAATGGAATTTTCATAAATCGGAATATGTAAATGGGATAATCGTACCAGCGATGGTGCCAATTTTAATAAGAGTGCACGCTCTTGCAAACTTTCACGCACCAAGCCAAATTGTGCCGTTTCCAAATAACGCAAACCACCATGAATTAATTTCGATGATTTACTCGATGTTCCCGCAGCCGCAGCTGTTTGCTCCAACACCAACACCGAATAACCCGCCGCCACCGCTGCTTGCGCAACACCCGCACCTTGAATACCTGCACCGATTACGACGAGATGGTAATGCATGTTTGTCGGTCTCTAGATTAATTTTTCTTATACCAATTTACCAAAATTAGTGGTGCATTAATTCGTTCATAGTGACGCAAATTATTAGTGACCAACTGCGTACCCAGCGCCAAAGCATGAGATGCAATCATCATGTCCATTTCACCTATAGGCTGACCCGTATTTTTTAGTTGGTGACGAATGGTTGCATACCAATTCGCCGCATCTTCCGTCCAGGGTAATACACGAATTAATTTAAAAAATTCTTGCGCAACCAAATGCAATCGGTTTTCACTTGAAAGACTTTTTAAACCATACAGAATTTCAGCTTTGGTAATTGCCGAAATACAAATTGATGAAGGGTGATGTTTAGCCAATTGCTCATCGACTTGAGGTGACTTTCCTTTGATGAGATAACTCGCAATATCCGTATCCAGCATATAAAGCATCATTATTTTCCTTCTGGCTGATCATTCATCTCATCACTAAATAACCCTTTATCCTCACTCGGTTTATTCAAGGGGCGCTCAAGCATAAAACCATCAACATCCGCTGCCGAATGGCTTAATTCAAATAATTTGTCCCAAGCTTTAACACTTGGGTAGCTGGACAAAAGTACATCCCCTGTCACTTCATCACGGGTGATATAGACATCCTCACCCTCAAAACGGTAGTCAGCCGGCAACCTGACGGCTTGGCTGGCGCCGTTTTTGAATAGTTTGGCTAGTCTTGGTTCATTCATTGGAATACCCCCCGAAAATAATATATCCATGAGTATATACAATAATTGGGCAAATGAAATCACATTTCCAACACATCCAAAATCTGCACACCTGAATCCATTGGTTTCACCTTTGGTACATCGCAGCTTTCGTTTTCATCATCATTTGACTGCTCGCGATTTAAATGCAAATTCACAAAATCAAATCGTGTTAAATCAGCCAATTGTGATGGTTGGATATTTTGGATTGCGGTGAAGATGGTATCGGTACGACCCGGAAATTGGCGTTCCCATTGGTGGAGCATTTCTTTAATGGCCTGACGTTGCAGATTGTCTTGTGAGCCACAAAGGTTGCACGGAATAATCGGAAATTCTTTTAATTTCGCAAAAGTTTCTATGTCGCTTTCCGAACAATAAGCGAGAGGACGGATCACAATATTGCGTTTGTCATCGGCCAATAATTTGGGTGGCATGGCTTTTAATTTTCCGCCATAAAACATGTTTAAAAATAAAGTGTGGATTATGTCGTCACGGTGATGGCCCAAGGCAATTTTAGTGGCACCGATTTCTTCAGCAAAACCATATAAAGTGCCACGACGCAAACGTGAGCAGAGGCCACAAGTGGTTTTTCCTTCGGGGATTACACGTTTCACAATCGAATAGGTATCGCGTTCGATGATGTGATACTCAACGCCCAACTTTTTCAAATATTCGGGCAATACATGCTCTGGAAAACCCGGTTGTTTTTGATCCATATTGACAGCGACCAGATCAAAATGGATCGGCGCTGTTTTTTGCAGACTCATCAAAATATCCAACATGGTATAAGAATCTTTCCCGCCGGAAAGACAGACCATTACCTTGTCACCCTCTTCGATCATGTTGTAATCGATAATGGCTTGCCCGGTCAGGCGACGCAGGCGTTTTTGCAGTTTGTTAAATTCAAAACGTTCACGACCCTGGGTATCCAGAATGGCAGGGTTAGAGGATTGAACGGAGCTGGAATCAAGCATGGTAGTTACCGATACATCAAAGGAATTCAGGAAAGTCGTGCATTGTACGGATTTCGCGCGGCGGAAGGAAAAGGAAATTACTTGACCTTCCCATGATGGTAAAGATTAGGCTGTCCATAATGTACCGATTAACTATTCACCGGAGTCCATCATGAGCAAAACAGAACGGCTAGACCTCAGTATCGAAGGCATGACTTGTGCGTCTTGTGTGGCTCATGTTGAGCGAGCTTTGTCCAAGGTTAAAGGGGTAGCCAGTGTCAGTGTCAATCTGGCCACTGAACGGGCACATCTCACTTTGTCAGAAGCTGTTCCTGCAACCACCTTAATTAAGAAAGTAGAGGAAGCAGGTTACTCGGCACATGTCACCAAAACAGATGATCAGGACAATAGTGAAAAACGAGAACAGGAACGTCAGGCTCTTGTTCGCCATTTCAAACTTAGCCTGCTGGCTACTTTGCCTGTATTTGTATTGGAGATGGGCGCCCATCTTATCCCCGCATTTCATCATTGGTTGATGGCGCATCTCGGTATTGGGAATTGGATTATCCAGGGAATCCTGACCACTTTTGTGATGTTTGGACCGGGGCGGATTTTTTATCAAAAAGGCTTACCTGCCCTCGCCCGTTTTGCACCTGATATGAATTCATTGGTGGCGCTGGGCAGCCTCTCTGCTTGGGGTTATTCACTGGTAGCGACTTTTCTGCCTGATCTATTGCCTCCAGGTACAGTCAATGTGTATTTCGAAGCAGCAGCGGTAATAGTCACCCTGATTTTATTAGGGCGATTGATGGAGACCAATGCACGTGGCCGCACCAGCGAAGCGATTAGTCGTTTGGTAAAACTTCAACCCCACACCGCTACGCGATTGCAGAATGGGAAGTCAGAAATTGTGGACATGGCACAAATACAAATAGGTGATCTTGTATTGGCTCACCCAGGAGAAAGAATTGCTTTGGATGGTGAAGTAATCGAAGGCAATTCATTTGTGGATGAATCCATGATGACGGGCGAGCCGATTCCTGTCAGTAAATCTTCAGGAGCACAGGTAGTTGGTGGCACACTCAACACCAACGGATCACTGACTTATCGCATCACCAAAACCGGCAAGGACACTCTGCTCGCACAAATTATTCAATTAGTTGAAAACGCACAGGCTTCAAAATTACCCATACAGGAGTTAGTCGATAAAATTACACGCTGGTTTGTTCCCGCCGTTATTGTGATTGCCTTGATGACATTTTTAATCTGGTTTTTTTTCGGGCCAGAACCCGCATTAAGTTTTGCATTAGTGAACGCAGTTTCTGTGCTGATTATCGCTTGTCCTTGCGCCATGGGGCTGGCAACACCCACATCAATTATGGTGGCAACCGGTCGTGCTGCATCATTAGGATTACTGTTTCGCCGTGGCAGTGCTCTACAAAGTCTGGCTGAAATTAAAACCATTGCTTTTGATAAAACCGGCACATTAACCGAAGGTAAACCCAAACTAACAGATTTTATAGTGGCACCGGAATTTGAAAAAAATTATTTACTCTCACTGGCAGCAACTGCCGAACAACATTCGGAACACCCTATTGCCAGCGCATTGGTAAAAGCTGCAGAAGTAGAAAATATTCCGTTGGTTAATCTGGAATTTTTTGAAGCCATTCCCGGTAGCGGATTAGATGCAAAAGTTGCAGGCGAAAAAGTCGTGATTGGCGCTGATCGTCTTTTTAATTTTTTAGGGATATCGCTGGATAAATTTAGTGATGCGGCCACAAAATTGGCTGATCAAGGTAAGACCCCCATTTATATGGCAGTGAATAATCAGATTGCAGCTGTAATGGCCTTGTCCGATACAGTAAAACCCGATACGCCTGCTGCGTTAAAAGCCTTGCATCAATCAGGTTTTAAAATTGCCATGATCACAGGCGACAACCAACGCACAGCTGAAGTTATTGCCAAGCAATTGGGAATTGATCTGGTAATTGCTGAAGTCATGCCGGATCAAAAAGTGGCTGCGATTAAACGATTACGCGAGCAACAAGGTGCAATTGCTTATGTGGGTGATGGCATCAATGACGCACCTGCGTTGGTTGAAGCGGATTTGGGAATGGCAATTGGTACAGGTACTGATATAGCAATTGAAAGTGCGGATGTGATTTTAGTCAGTGGAGATTTACAAGGCGTACCAAACAGTATTGCGCTTGCTCGTGCAACTATGCGTAATATCAAACAAAATTTATTCTGGGCCTTCGCCTACAATGTTGCACTGATTCCATTGGCTGCTGGTATTGCTTATCCGTTCTTTGGATGGCTCTTGTCACCAATGTTTGCCGCTGCTGCTATGGCCTTATCCAGTATATTTGTTGTCACTAATGCACTTCGCTTGCGTCGATGGCAAGCTGACACTGAGGTTTAATTGATGAATTATCCTAAATCCAGGTTGGAATTAGCTGATGCTCATGCGCAAGGTTTACACAGCATTGGCGAGGCCGCAAAACTAACCGGACTCAGTGCCAAAATGATTCGCCATTATGAAACACTGGGTTTGGTAAAACCCGGCAATCGCACCCAGGCCAATTATCGTGTTTATCAAATGCGGGATATTCACCTGTTGCGATTTATCAAAAGTGCGCGTGAGTTGGGATTTTCAATGAAACAGATAGCAATACTCGCCAGTCTTTGGCAAGATTCGAAACGCAACAGTGCCGAAGTAAAAAAATTGGCGCAGGAACACATTCAGGATATGGATGAACGCATTCAGTCTTTGCAAAAAATGCGTCAGGCATTAAGTGAATTGGCCAATCGCTGCCATGGAGATGATCGTCCTGAATGTCCAATTCTTGATGCAATGGCTTGTACCCATAATTAACAGGTAACAAAACGGATGATTGCACGCAAACGCCTGCATATAATTGTAATTGCCCTCTGCTTGTGGTTACCACTACAAGCAATTGCCGGGCAATGGTTGCATTGCGCAAAAATGGAATCAGCTTTAAGTGATAAAACAAACATCGCAGAAAAATCAGAAAGAATATCTTCACACTCCTGTCATCAAGCGACTAACAATCAAGCCTCAACTGATAGCTTTCAAATATCAACCGAATCATCAAATGCACACTGCAATCATTGCCAATTTGTTTGCCATTGGCATTGTGTGATTTTGTTAGCGGATTTAATTCCATTAAAAATTGAATTTAGCCAGAACTACTCCCCGTTGGAAATTCTTTCACCCGCACAACCTGTGCTGGCAACCCCACAACGCCCACCGCAAGTCTGGTCATAAAACAGACTTAATAAAATTCATTCGCAAAAAAAATTCCATTACAAATAAAATTCAAATTTTATTTAAAAGACGGATAACATTTATGAACAATATCCATCCAAGCCGGCGCTATATGTGGCTGCTTCTGGGCAGTCTATTGCTCAGTGCATGTGCCAGTCGGCAACCTGAAAATCCTGCCATTCAACTCGCGCAGGAATTAAACAAAAAACACCCTGAAATTAATTTTTCAGTGATACATTCTCCCCTGGCAACTCCGGCGAACCTTACGGATAAACTGGGTTTGCAGCAAGCAATACAAATTACGCTGTCCCATTCGCCTCAGGTACAAATTCAATTGGCACAATTGGGTATAGCCAATGCACAATATGTGCAAGCAGGATTAATCAGCAACCCGCATATCAGCTTGGGCGCGATGAAACCGGAGGATGGCGGAAGCTGGAAACTGGAAACAGGGCTAAGCCAACCTTTGCTGGATTTATTCACGCGTTCCTTGCGACAACAATTATCAGAAGACGCACTGCTCAATACCCAATTGAGGTTACAAATTGCATTACAGGAATTGGTCACCGATACCAGCGAATTGTATTTTTCTGCTGTCGCCGCGCAACAACATTTGCAAATCCAGCGTCATTTGTATCAGATAACACAGGCCAGACAACAACTGGCACTGGCATTGTTACAAGCCGGTAACATGCCCGAAAATAAATTTCTCTATTTCGACAATGAATTGCGCAGCGTTCAGCAAACATTGGAAAAACGTAAAGCAGATGCACGACAAGCAGAATTAAAACTCTTGAACAGACTTGGCTTGCCCTCAGCAGTCGAGATCAGCTTGCCTGCTCAACTATCGACAGTTCCGGAAGAACATTTTTCTCAAGTAGCTCTGCTTGAACAAGCTAAAAATAATCGCCTGGATTTACAGATTGCAAGACAGGAATTACACCTACTGGAAAAACAACGACACTTGATTGCCAAAGAAAATGGGTGGCGCGATATGGAAATCGGAATCAATGCAGAACGTGAGTCTGATGGCGAACGCAGCATCGGTCCTGAAATTGAATTTGCCTTGCCTGTCTTCAACAGAGGTCAAGGAAAAATTGCAGCGGCTGATGCAAAAATCGCTCGCTCACAAGCACAAATGCAACAATATGAATTAGATGCCGACACACAAATTGCCAGCTCCATTCAGAAAATGGATTCATCAAAAAATCAACTGAAAATTTTGAGCGACGCATTAAAAGTTGCCGAAAAGCGTGTAACGCTGTCCAATCGTGAAGTAAATTTTATGCTCACCAGTCCGTTTGAATTGTTAAATATCAAACGCCAGGAAGTCCAATTGGCTCACGATTACACACGGGAATTAAAGAATTACTGGCAGGCACGCAGTCAATTGGAATTAGCCATTGGGCAAGCATTGCCCTTGCCCTCTCACAATTCCAATCAGGCTGATTCTGATCATTCGACTATGGATCACTCCACTATGGATCACTC
>CAZICR010000101.1:7828-9289 GCA_964537795.1 uncultured Cellvibrionaceae bacterium
CCAATCAGGCTGATTCTGATCATTCGACTATGGATCACTCCACTATGGATCACTCAAAGATGGATCATTCGACTATGGATCACAGCAAAATGGATCATTCAAATCATCATCAGGATAGCGATGTAAAAGACACAAAAAAATCTGATTCTCACTTTAATCATCAGGAGCACTGATCATGATTAGTCGTCGTAATTTATTATTGGGCAGTGCCGTAGGTTTGGGTACAGGATTGGTTGCAACCAGTTTGGGGTTACGTGC
Source organism: uncultured Cellvibrionaceae bacterium (assembly GCA_964537795.1). Lineage (GTDB taxonomy): Bacteria > Pseudomonadota > Gammaproteobacteria > Pseudomonadales > Cellvibrionaceae > Cellvibrio. The sequence continues at coordinate 8,087 of CAZICR010000101.1, forward strand.
ACAAGATCATTCCAATCACCATCATCATTCAATGGATCACTCTGCCCATCAGTCACCGAAAAAAAGTAGTGTGAGCACCAAAAATATTCCTGCTGTTAGCACAAAAAAAACAGAACTCACCACGCAAGGTTATAGGCCGGTGATTACACCCAACGGCCGTACTTTGTCTTACCGTATGAACAATGGTGTGAAAGAATTTCATTTAATTGCCGAAGAAATTGAACATGAATTTGCACCCGGAACAACCATAAAAGCCTGGGGTTATAACGGCGGCACACCAGGCCCAACGATTGAAGTTGTTGAAGGCGATCGGGTAAGAATTTATGTCACCAATAAATTACCGGAACACACCAGCATTCATTGGCACGGCATTTTATTACCCTGGGGGATGGATGGTGTCAGTGGTTTAACCCAATCACCAATTAAACCCGGTGAAACTTATGTTTATGAATTTACCTTGCAACAACATGGCACCCATATGTATCACCCGCATGCCGATGAAATGGTACAAATGGCGATGGGCATGATGGGTATGTTTATTATTCATCCGAAAGAAAAAACTTTACCGGAAGTTGATCGGGATTATGCTGTGCTTTTACATAATTGGGCTGTGCATCCAGGCACTTATCGACCTGACCCAAGTGTGATGAGTGAATTTGATTTGTGGACAATGAATAGCAAAGTATTTCCGGCGATTGAATCCATGGTGGCACAAACTAATGAACGCGTAAGAATTCGTGTGGGCAATTTATCCATGTGGAATCATCCAATTCATATGCACGGCGTGCAATTTGAAGTCACAGGTTCCGATGGTGGCCGCTGGCCACAAAATCAATGGCGAAAAGAAGTTACCGAAATTGTTGGCGTGGGACAAACACGTGATTTGGAATTTATTGCTGTTCCCGGCGATTGGGCATTTCATTGTCACATGAGCCATCACACTATGAATGCTATGGGCCACGATGTGCCTAATATGCTCGGCGTCAAACAACCGGAATCGCAAATTAATAAAATCCTGCCTGATTACATGGCGATGGGTGAAAAGGGAATGGCCGAACATCAAGTGCACACTGATATGGGCCATATGACCGGACCGGAAAATACTTTGCCGATGATGATGGGTGAAGGCCGTTACGGAAAATTGGAAATGGGCGGCATGTTTTCCATGATCCGTGTGCGCGACCAATTAGGTGACAAAGCCGA
>CAZICR010000102.1:0-9278 GCA_964537795.1 uncultured Cellvibrionaceae bacterium
TAAAATTCGCCAATCCCGCTTTGCGATCGGCTGCTTGTTTTTCACGTTTTTGTTTACTGGCTTCCGTTTCTTCGTAAAGCAACGCAGCTTCCGGTGCGCCGCGACGCTGATCGGATAGAGCTTTTACTATCACAATTTTTTCAGTTAAGTCCTGACGAATGGTTAACTCCAAACCCACCGTCATTTCTTTACTGGCTTTTACACGTTGACCATCGCAATGAATTTTTCCGCCTTCGATAGCCTGTTTGGCCAAGTTGCGGGTTTTAAAAAAGCGTGCCGCCCACAGCCATTTATCGATGCGAATTTTGTCATCGTCCTGATCGTCATCATCCTCATGGGTTCGTTGGGATTTTCTCGTCATAAAAATTACCTGATCGGCAGTATTTCATCAAAGTGATTGACTGCCGGAAATTCACTCATACTTCTCAATTGCTGGCTATCGGGTTGATGAATGCCCAAAAGGTGGGCAATCCCAAAAGCTTTTGCGGTGTGTAATACACTGACAGTATCGTCAATAAACAAACTTCGTTGCCGATCAAAAGGAAAGGTTTGTGACATTTGCATCCAGAAATTAATCGATTCTTTTGGCTCGGCGAAATCATGCGAAGAAATAATTTTATCCAGATATTGATCCAAGCCTGTCATGGCAATTTTTAAATTCACACTGTCGCGATGTGCATTGGTCACCAACCAGATCTGTTTATTTGCTTCACGCAACTGGGTTAAAAACTCTTTGACGTAAGGCCGGTAGGCAATTTTATGTTGCACTTCTTTTTTTAATGCGGGGATATCAACGGAAAAGGTCTCCGACCAAAAATCCAGACAATACCATTGCAAAGTGCCACGATAGGATTCTATATGGGCACTCAGCGTTTGTAGTGTGTGCTCAAGATCCAACCCATGAATATCGGCGTAACGCTTAGGCAACCAAGTCTGCCAAAAATAATTATCAAAATGTAAATCAAGCAAGGTACCATCCATGTCCAATAGAACCGTATCTATATTCTGCCAATTAATTGGGGCTATTGAATTATCTACCGGCTCAACTTCCGAATGCTTACTTACTGATACCATGAGACTGACTCTATATGTAAACTGACTCAAAAACCTATTTTGCGTAAACTTGCAGATTATCTTGCACCCATCTGACACAGGGAACCAATGGAAAAGCAAAAACCTGAAATACTGAGCCGCAACCGGCTGGTCTCCAGCCTAAGATTTCGCTCCGATGAAATCCATTTGCGTTTTAGTAATGGCGAAGAACGATATTACGAAAAACTCTGTAGTAGTGGAAACGGTGCAGTGCTTATTGTACCCATGTCAGACGAAAATACAGTGCTTATGGTGCGTGAATATGCCATGGGCTTGGAAAATTACCATCTGGCATTACCCAAAGGCGCACGCGATCCCGGCGAAACACTTTATGAAGCGGCAAATCGTGAGTTAAAGGAAGAAGTCGGTTATGGCGCTGGCGAGTTGGTTTTTCTAAAACGCCTGTATTTATCTCCTTCTTATATGGAGCACAGCATCAATATATTTGTTGCACGCCAACTTTATCCCGAACAACTGCAGGGCGATGAACCGGAACTTATTGAAGTGGTACCGGTGAAACTCGAGGATATCAATCAAATAGTCGCGCGCGCAGATGTCTGTGAGGGTCGTAGTATTGCGGCACTCTATCTGGTACGCGAATGGTTAAACGGCCAGTTTGTCCCAAGAGAAGAATGCCCGGAATGATGAGTCTCACAAAAGCCCAACTGCAAAACCTGCTGCAATTGGTGAAACTGGCCGGCGAGGATATATTGCAGATATACCAAAATCCTGAAACCACCCAGTTAGTCACTAAAGCCGACACGTCGCCTTTAACCGCTGCGGATCTTTCTGCACACAAGCGCCTTGTCGCAGGTTTACCGGGCATTACGCCTACACCACTACCCATCTTGTCCGAGGAAGGCAGCCCGGAAGATTATGCGAAACGACATCAGTGGCAAAGTTTCTGGCTGATCGACCCGCTTGATGGGACTAAAGAGTTTTTGGCACGCAACGGCCAATTTACTGTCAATGTTGCCTTGATTCATAAAGGTTCAGCGGTTTTGGGAGTGGTGTATCAGCCTGTCACACAAAAATTCTACTGGGCTCAATCAAACACGGGTGCATGGCGACAAATCGGTGAGGAAGCGGCTGTGCAAATTTTTTGCGAGCCGCTGGAGAGTCGCCAACAACAAAAATTTTCTCTGCGCGCCCTGGTGAGTCAGCACCATCACAGCTCAGCATCACAGGAAAAACTTTCCCAAATACAAAAACACTGGCCCGCCAATATTGAGATTTTACCCTTAGGGAGTTCGCTTAAAATTTGCGCAATTGCCGAAGGCAGCGCCGATTTATATCTCCGCATAGGCCCAACAAATGAATGGGACACAGCAGCGGCCCAGGCAGTTTTGGAAGCAGCCGGTGGTCAATTGGTTTGTTTGAAATCTCCCGCACCCTTTACTTATAACCAGCGCCACACTCTGCTAAATGGTGATTTTTGCGCCTGCAGCAATCCTGATTTAATCCTGAATTGGTTAGAGACCTGAGCCATTCACCCGGTCAACACGATCTTCAAAGCCTTTATTCGCCAAGACTCCAAAAGTGATCTACCTTAAATAGACGATTTAGGTATCAGTTTTGCAATTAAGGGGTAGTAGATGTCGAGACATGAAATTGATGTTGAAGGACAGGAGATAGCTAAACGGGATAAATTGTTACGCATAAAATTAATCGCTGATATAGAAAAATTTGAAAGACAACTTTATGAACTAAAAACGGCCGGTAATTCTGTCAATTTTGCTGATATACAAGCGTTGAAAGAATTGATCAGTACCCGACAGGAAATGCTCAAACGAATTAATTTTTAACCAGTGATTTTTATCGTTCAACATTGTCGTACAGAGACCAAAATTGTCACATTGTGATGATTTAGTAACAAAACAAACTTTTTTCGAACGGTGATTCTACGGAGCACGGAAATAAAAATAAATATTAAAAACAATGACCCTGTAACTGTGCGCCTAATCACATTCGCTGGGAAGGCTCAAAACTAGAATGCAGAAACTACAGAATACTGCTATAAACGCAATCATTAACAATATCGGAGTTGCCCATGAGAATTGTTTGTTCTCTTGTTAAATTAACAATCATTTTGATCAGCCTCTGTCCATTTTTTCTCTATGCACAGGAAGATGATGCAACTGCCGCTGCAGATGCCGAAGCATTAAAAGAGTCTGTGCTCACCCTGAATCGCGATTTGTTGATTCTGGAAGAAGAATTGCTCTACCCGGCAAGCAGTCAGGTTGCTATTTATTTATCTATGGATCTGGGCAACTTTTTTGCACTGGATGCAGTCAGGGTTGAAATTGACAACAAGCTGGTAGTAAGTGAAATCTACAGCGACAAACAAACCCAGGCGCTGTTTCGCGGTGGCGTACAACGTCTTTATGTGGGCAATGTGAAATCCGGCGAGCACGAAATCAGTGCAATTTTTACCGGCCGCGGCCCCAACAGGGATTATAAACGTGGAGCTAAAATTACCTTGACCAAGACTCAGGATCCGCTGGTACTGGAATTACGCATTCAGGATTCAGAATCACAAATGCAACCGAAATTTGATATCAAGCAATGGCAGATGTGATGTTTCTTTTTCCTCTGAAAAAAAAAATCCAAGTCGCTTCACTCGCAATCACACTATTGGTTTGTGCAAGCCCGGTTGCAGCGAAAGAAAAAGCCAAAACGTCCGTAGAAGATTTACGCTACGGAGTCACTCTCTACCATTACTATCAACAGGATTATTTATCTGCGCTGGCAGAACTGATGGTGGCGGACTCACGCGATGGCATACAAGGGCATGGTAATAATCCTGAATTGATCGCCGGTGGTATCAGCCTGTCATTTGGTATGCAGAACCACGCCGAATCTGTTTTTAATGCAATCCTGAAAGACGATAGCCGGCCTCAATATGCGCGCGACGCAGCTTGGTTTTATTTAGGTAAATTACAATATTTGCGCAGCGATTTCGAAGGTGCAGCGCGCAGTTTTGAAAACATCAGTGATAAAGCATCCGCTAATTTGCAGGCTCAGGTTTCAGCATTAAAAATTAATATCGCCATACGGCAAAATAATTTTACCGGATTGAATTTAAAATCACTCAATCAAAAGAAACTACTCGCTTGGAGCCCTTACGCAACTTACAACCTGGGCTCTGCTTATGCGCGTAGCGGCAATTTCGAACAAGCCGAATTTTATTTTAACGAATTAAATAATCTCGAAAGCGAAGAAAGTGCCTTAACCAAAAAGGAACTCTGGGCTCTGCAAGATAAAGCAGCAACTGCCATGGGTTACACTTTTTTAGCGCAAAAAAAATATGACCTGGCAGTCAAACAATTTACACGCGTAAGATTGGATACTCACCTTTCACACCAAGCCTTATTGGGATTAGGTTGGGCTTACTTATCCCAACAAGAATATGAAGCCGCTTTGTCTCCCTGGCAGCTACTGAGCCAACGCAGCCTGTCCTTACCCGCAGCACAGGAATCAATTCTGGCATTGCCTTTTGCTTATGAAAAATTGCAGTCTCCTGGCGATGCACTGGCCGCCTATCAAGAAGCGGAATCGCGCTTTACACAAGAAATTCAATTTATTCGTGAAATGCGACAAACATTGACTGAAGGTGAATTATTAACCCTGATTGGTGGCCCTGCACTAACCGCAAAAGAATTGCAGGAAGAATGGGAGAAAACCAAAAATCAGCCGGGCATCAGCGCGGCCATAGCCGCTGAAGGTGAGCATTGGTTAAAACTGGAAAGCCACAGCATCATCAAAACACGCTCGGCTTATTTAAGTGAATTATTTTCCCAAAGTCGCTTTCAAACACGAGTGCTGGATATTCGCGATTTACTACATTTGCAACAGGTCATGCAAAACTGGCAGCCCAAATTAGCCCTCTACAAAGAATTGTTGGTCGATAAACAAGCCAATCGCAGTCTTGATAAACAGAAAGTAGTTCAGGAAAAAATTGATCAACAAGTGAATGATCTGGTTAGACAACGCGACGCAATGACTGCACGAATCAATCGCATCGAAACTGAACATGATTATCTGGCACTTGCTGATAAAGATACTCGTCAGATGCATGCCATAGTCACACGCTCGGAACAAGCGTTACAAAAACTGAAAGCGAGCGGAAAAGATAGTTTTGATGCAGCTGCAAAGTTGCGTATGTTTAAAGGTATTTTAATCTGGCGTGCAGCGCAAACTTACACTGGCAACATGATTGAATTACAAAAAAATTTACAAACACTGGTTTCAACCCTGGATAAAACTTTGGCAACACAAGCACGTATTCGCGAAATAACCTCCACCAGTTTTGATATTCAACCCATGATGGAAAGGCTTAACAAATTAACAGCCGACACCAATAATCAATTGACAGTAAATGCGCACTTGTTGGATTTACAAACCAGTTTGTTACGCCACGATGTTGACACTCAATTAGAAATCCATGAAAAACGCCTCACCCATTATTTGGCACAGTCGCAATTAGCCATAGCGCGTTTGTATGACACAGAGCTAAGGAAACAATCGCAATGAAATCCTTCAGCCGCATTGGTTTATCACTTTGTTTGTTAGCCAGCCTGGTTAACTTTACTGCTTGTAGCTTTTTGAGTAATGACGATCGCGGTCGTACGCTTGCCGATTTACCCAAGCCGAAAAAACCGGAAAACAAACGTCAAGTTGAAGTGCAATCTATTTCTACGATTGAACAGAGTTACCAACGCGCATTAAGTGCAGCCGAAGAACCTGTCTTACGCCAACAAATCAAGGCGCGCATTGCCGATTTGGAAATGATACGCAGCGAAAAAGAACAATTAAACGCGGGTGATGCTGGCCGTCATTACGATAAACCCATTGCGCTTTATCGGGAGTTGTTAACACAACAAACGCAAAACAATGCTGCCACCAAAGGTGTTGCGGTTGATCAATTACGTTATAAATTGGCAAAAGCATTATCGATGGATGGCCGCAGTGAAGAAGCAGCCGCAGTACTTGATGAATTGGCATCTGAAAATTCCAATTCACCTTTTATTGCAGAAACCCAATTCCGTCGCGCAGAAAAAGCTTTTGCTGATGGTGACTATGCTGCTGCCGAACGCAATTATGAAAGCGTGGTAAAAGGTGATAACCCTGCACTGCAACAAAATGCCTTGTATATGAAAGGCTGGTCACAATTCAAACGCAGCGAATACGATCTGGCATTAATTTCTTTTACACAAGTGTTGGATCAGTTATTGGGGTCTGCACAAAAACCGGAAGAAATTGATAAAGTCATTACCGATATGGGGCCATCAAAAGCCAATCTGGTAAAAGATACTTTGCGAGTCATGGCAATTGGTTTGTCTTATCTTGATGGAGCCAAATCCATTTCACAATTGGAATCGGACACAGGCGGCCCGCGCGCTTATCAATTTATGTTGTATCAACAATTGGGCAATTTGTACCTCGAACAAAAACGTTACACCGACAGCGCAGCAACTTATCAACATTTTGTGGTTGAGAATCCGGATTCTGATTTTGCACCCAGCTTCAGTATCAAAATTATTGATGTTTACCAACAAGGTGATTTTCCTGATTTGGTATTACCCGCCAAAAAAGATTTTGTGCAACGTTATGGTGTGAACAGTCAACACTGGGCTAAACGCCAAGGTGCCATCGGTGATAGTGCACTGGCTTATTTGCATCAGTCTTTGGTTGAACTTGCCCAGTTTGATCACGCGGAAGCGCAAAGTTTGCAAGCTGCCAATAAAGTCAATGAAGCTACTGCCGCATTTACACGTGCAGCCAAGTGGTATCGTGAATTTGTGCAAACCTTTCCGAAAGATGCACAGGTTGCCGAAATGCATTTTCTGTTGGCGGAATGTTTAAATCAGTCAGGTGATTTGGCGGCGGCGTTAACGGCTTATGAAATTGTTGCCTACGATTACAAAGACAAAATGCGCGGCGCAGAATCAGGTTACGCAACGGTTTTGTTACCGCAACAATTGATTTCCAACAGTCGCAATATCTCACAGGATCAGTTGGCAGAATGGTCGGATCGCAAAATTGAAAATGCTTTGCGCTTTGCTGAATTTTATCCGACTGACCCACGTGCCATTAATGTATTGGCAGATGCCGGTAGCGAATTGCTACAACAAAATCGTTTCCCCGAAGCCAAAATTGTTGCCGAGCGAGTCTTGGCTTGGCAACCACCGGCAGAAGGAAAATTACAATTCACCAGCTGGTTAATTCTGGGACACAGTCGGTTTGAATTAAAAGAATATCCAGCAGCAGAACAAGCCTATATACAAGTGCAAAGAATGCTACCCGCTTACGGACAAATGCCAGGCGCACCTACAACACAACAGGTGAGTGAACGCATTGCCGCAAGTATTTACAAACAAGCAGAACTAGGTTTGGAGCAAGGCAACAAGGACGAAGCGATTGCACAATTGTTGCGTGTTGCTGAAACCAGCCCCGGAACTGAAATTGCAATCAAAGCACAATACGATGCCGGTGTTTATTTAATGGAACAAGAAAAATGGGCACAAGCAGAAAATGTGTATTTATCTTTCCGACAAAAATATGGGCAGAATGCATTGGCCGCAACCATTCCGGCGAAAATGGTGTTGATTTACCAAAACCAAAGTAAATGGCAATTGGCTGCAGATGAATTGGGAATTATGGAGCGCACCAGCACTGATCCTAACGTCAAACGCCAATCACTGTTTATGGGTGCCGAGCTCTATGAAAAATCTGGAAAACTGGATTTAGCCATCGAACGTTATTCACGCTTTGCCAAAGAATATCCAAAACCAATAACAGAAAATATCGAAGCGCAACACAAACTTACCGAGCTGCTTGCCAAGTCTGGTGATCGCGGTCAACGACTCTATTGGTTACAAAATATTATCAACACGCATCAACGTGCAGGCAGTGAAAAAACCGATCGCTCTACTTGGTTAGCAGCCAGCGCTCAGTCCGAACTCGCTCAGCCCAGTGTTGATGAATATAAAAGCATTCAGCTGACTGCTCCACTAAAAAATAGTTTGCCGCGTAAACGTGCGGCACTCGAAAAAGCACTTAAGTCTCAAGAGCAAGTGTTGAGTTACGGTGTCTCCGAATTTACCACCAAAGCCAATTTCACAATTGGTGAAATCTACTCACAACTGAGTAAGGATCTGATGAATTCACAAAAACCCACAGGTTTGGATGAATTAGCCATGGAAGAATATCAATCCTTGTTGGAAGAACAGGCTTATCCTTTTGAAGAAAAAGCGATTGAAATTCATGAAGCTAATATCAAACGTAGTTGGGAAGGGACTTACGACGATTGGGTCAAACAAAGTTTTAATGTACTCGCAAAATTATTACCGGCTCGTTATAACAAAACTGAAACCCGTGTGGAGGTGAGTGATGAAATTTATTAATTCACTGACCCAATCACGCAAAATATCGTTTACTTATTGCCTGACACTCTTGCTGATTATTTTAATGTCCGCCTGTAGCAGCTCACCGGAAAAAAAATCCAAAAAATCCGGAAAAGGTGAAGATTTGGTGATGGGTGCGGCGGGTGCTTCAATTCTGCCGCCGGGCCCGGCAACGCCCAATCCTTATCTGCAAAATCCTGTCAGTGTCAGCAAAGCAGTAGCCAGCCAATTTGCAGCCGCGCAAAACGCGATGCGCAATCAGCAGTGGTCACAAGCAGAAAAGTTATTGCTGCAAATTATTTCAGACAACGACAAACTTTCTGGCGCCCATTTGAATCTTGCCAATATTTATGCCGCACAAAAAGAAAAAGACAAGGCAGAAACTTCTTATGAAATGGCAATCTTCGCCAATCCAAATAATATTGACGCCTACAATCAGTTTGCCATTTTTAAACGTGAGCAAGGTGATTTTGTTAGTGCGGAAAATTTATATAAGAAAGCAATTGGCGTTTGGCCTTTCCATGCGGCCAGCCATAAAAACCTCGCCATTCTGTACGATTTATATTTAGGAAAGCCCGCACAAGCATTACCGCACTACGAAGCTTATTTACAATTGGTCGGTGAAGATAAACAAGCGGCCAGCTGGATTGCCGACTTGCAGCGTCGGTTAGGCATTCAACCCAAACCCAAATCTGCACCGGCTGCAGAAACCACTGAAGTTGTTGAAGAAAGCAATACTGAAACCACTACAGAAGAAACAACAGAAGAAACCAATACCGA
>CAZICR010000103.1:0-9247 GCA_964537795.1 uncultured Cellvibrionaceae bacterium
ACATCCGCAACATTGCTTTGTTATAGCACACAGCTAAACGCTTTTGTATTTCAACTATTTTCTTAAAACACAGCTGCAACCAAATAAAGTGAAATACTCCGTTCTAGACAAAACTGGTGATGCTCAGCTAAATTTTTTCACAAAGTCATCAATTTGACTATCCGTTGCTTGCCATTCACTTCCTCTAACTTCGAGAAGTTTGACCAATGCTAAAAGTTCAAGCGGGCTATTACCTATAAATTCGTGATGTTGGTTTTCAGCTGCCCAGATTTTTTCTGTTTCGGATTTATGTTTAACTGAAATGCTGAATCCTAGAGATTTAAGTGCAAGATAAGCTGGCACTTCAACGTTTCCGGCTGCTACTAGCTTCATATTTTCCTTCTTGCTACATATAACAGTTTATTCAAAAGTTGAAACTTTATATTTACGTCATTTAGTCAATACCCATTTAGAAAACATTAAGCTGCCTGTCAAAATAACAGCGTAAATATACAGTTTAACCATTGCGCAGATATACAGTTTGGAAAAAACTTCACAAACCGGTTGACGATGTTACCGGTATTGGTTGTGTTTTCAGTGAGCAACTTTGTAGTCCGCTTTGGGCAAAGCGGACTAAGTAATACGCACGCAACCCCAAAGTCAAACAATTACTATCTAAATCAAAAACAAATTACTTTCAGTAACAAAACCATCAGTCGAATTTTTAACAAAAAATAAATTGAAATAAAATTAAGTCGCCGAAATCAACAATTGATTTTTAATCAACCAGAAAATAAAAAAGAGCCCAATTGAGCTCCTTTTTATTTTCACAGCAACTGCTTTTACATCCGCTGCACAGGAACTGACAAACGTTGCACGCGTGATGCGGTGATGGATACGTTTTCGAATGCGGGATCGCCCTGTGCGCTTTGGTCTTCATAGGACCAGAGGCTGGCGCGGAGTTGGCAGGTGGTGATTGAAGTATCGGAGGGGAAATAAAAATAATCCGCGAAACGAACCACGAATGGACTTACGGGAATTGTTGGGAAATAATTGTTTGGCAAGCGTACGGTTTGCAAATATTGTTCTGTGTCGCCGCAGCTGAAACGCAGGGTGATTTGATATTCGTAACCGGTTATTCCTGTCCAATCCAATGTCAGGGATGATGTGGGTATAAAAGGTGTTGATGAAGGCGTGATTGAAAAAGTGGTGGGTTCGAGTGTGCGCACCAGTGTATTCAACGCTGAACCTGTCGGGCGATTCAGGGCGATTGTCATTTCTTCGCCGCCTGCTGTTTCTGTCACTGAACGGCTGTAATCAATACCGAAGGGTTTACCATTTGCAGGATACAAATTTTTTGTGAATGGATTAGTGGTTGCGTCCTGCAACAGGGTCAAACTTTCCTGATCGGTTAGATCGACCCATTGCACATAATTACCGCGAAATGTGTACAGGGTGGCATAGACATGGGTGCCGTTGTCGGCAGTGTCTGTTTCTGCATCCATAGTTTGCACGCTCACATCCATCCCAATTTGATCGGTGGTCAGATTTTTTGAAGAAACCGTTTCATCGGGATAATCATCACCGTCACACCCGGCAAGCAAAAAGGCACACAGGATTGCGCTACGAAAGTACATAGGTCACCTCACAGATTGAACAAGTCAATTAACGGTAATTAACTATAGCAGCTTAATGATTATGCCCACCCGCACCATGTGCATGACCGTGAGCCAACTCTTCATCCGATGCATCGCGCACATCCACAATTTCGATTTCAAAATTCAGATGTTTGCCTGCAAGCGGATGATTGCTATCCACATCAACATTAAATTTACCCACTTTCAGAACTACCGCTTCCCAAGGGCCATGCTGGGTATTCACCGCAACCTTAGCGCCTGGCTTCAAGCGATTTTTAATTTTCTCGTGATCCAGCAAATGCTTGATCGGAATACGTTGTATAGCACCTTCACGGCGAAGGCCATAGCCCTCTTCCGGCGTGACTGCCACACTTAATTTATCTCCCGTATTTTTACCTTCCATCGCCTTTTCTATAGCCGCCAATAAATTATTATGGCCATGTAGATAGAGGGTTGGATCCGCACCGTAAGACTCTTCCAACAAACCACCATCCAGCTCATGCAGACGATAATGAAAACTGACAACTTTATTCGTAGATACAGACATAATAGGCAACCCGATCAAATAATAAGGCGCGCATTATAGCCATGTTGACTTCTCACTCTCACCTGCTTTTGGATGAAAAACAGATACATCTCTGGCGTTTCGATCTGGAAAAAACGCCTGCGGACTGGAAAGAAAACGGTTTATCCCTGCTATCTGCCGATGAAAATGAACGCGCAGCGAAATTCAAACGTGGCGGCGACGACTACATCAACACGCGTATTTTTATGCGACGAATCCTGGCCCGTTATACCAATACCAATCCTGAGTCATTGGTATTTTATCGCAACCCTTACGGTAAACCTTTTGTGCGGTACAAAGATTTACAATTTAACCTGAGTCACAGTCGACAAGCGGCTGTTTTAGCGGTTGGAACCAATTGCCATTTAGGTATCGATGTTGAAAGCACGGGTGAACGCAAATCGATTTTAAATATCGCCCAACATTATTTTCATGCGGATGAAATTGCACAGATAAATCAAATCAGCGACCCGCATAAAATGCATGATTATTTTTTTCAACTCTGGACACTGAAGGAAGCTTTTCTTAAAGCGTTGGGAACCGGCATAGCCACAGGACTGGATAAAGTCAGTTTTGCATTACAATCCCAAGGAAATATAAGTGCAAACTTCTCTCCCGAATTAAAACTAGCACAGCCGGAACAATGGCAATTTTTTCAGTGCGAACTGAACCAATTCTCAATTAAAAACTGGTGCGCCGTAGCTGTGCAGTCATCACAGCCGGTTGAATTTCAATGGCAAAATTAATTCAACCACTCATCAGGATAACCAATAGTTTTTTTGCACTGATCACGTTCATCAATAAACGGTGATTCCAAGCACACCAAATGTCGATTGCGTAAATTCAGGATCTTTAAATCACTCTCGTGATAGTAACGAAAGATTTCCTGAAAATCTCCGTTTGCTTGAAGTTTCTTCAATCCCAATTCAAGACGCGCAGCAATTTTCGGATGCGATTTGCTGATATAAAAATAAAGCGGGAATTTGTAATAGATCAACAACTGGTCATCTATAGCCAAAAAGGGATAGTGTTGTTTTTTCTCTTCATAGACATGCACCACTTCATTTGCACCTAAGGGCAAACAATCGAAACGCTTATAGCCCAGCATTTCAAATAAACTTCTGAGCCCAGGTGTCAGTACGGGTTTTATTTGATTTGCCCTGTAAATATTCACATCAGGCCACTCTTCACTTTGACCAATTTTTATGTTCATCAAGCTCTTTAATGACTCTACATTGTTCAAAGCTGTGTGACTTGCATTTTTCAAACAAATTCGGTAACCCAAAAGTCCAGACAGAATATCAACAGGGATCTCGGTAACCTTTGCTTTGGATATAGCCGAGCCAGGATTTGCCCAGACCAAATTAATTAATTTTCCTTCACTCAACAGCAACGCTTTGCGCTGATCATTTGGATTTTCGCCTTTAATGACAGAAATCTCATAATGTCCAAATTCCGGGCGGGTAATTTCAAGTGCTTCAACAATCAATTCAATTTTATAATAATGTAAAAATTCGTGTCCATTTGGTATCGCATAGCGAATCACCATAGGAGACTCATCAGCGCACAAGTTGAATGTAGATAGATTTAACACTAGAAACAGGAATACCAAACCCCATTTAAACTTGAATGATTTAATTCTCACTTAGTCCTCTGAAGTTGTAACGATTAATTTAGCCAGTATTTTTAAACGGCCTTTTGCTGTCAAAATTTAACAATCCACTCATCGGGATAATCAATAGGTTTTTTGCACTGATCGCGTTCATCAATAAACGGGGATTCCAAGCATACCAAATGTCGATTGCGCAAATTCAGAATCTTCAGATCATGCTCGTGATGCTTGCGGAAAATTGCATCAAAGTCACCATTGGCTTGAAGTTTTTTGAGTCCCAACTCAAGACGTTTAGCAACTTCCGGATGAGTTTTACTGACATAAAAATAAATAGGAAATTTGTAATAGATCAGCAACTGGTCATCAATAGCTAAGAAAGGATACTGTTGTTTTTTCTCTTCGTATATATGCACTACTTCATTTGCACCCAGCGGCAAGCAATCAAAACGTTTGTAGCCCAGCATTTCAAACAAACTGCTGAGCCCGGGAGTGAGCACTGGTTTGATATTATTAGCCCTGTAAATATTCACATCGGGCCACTCTTCACTTTGGCCAATTTTTATTTTCATCAAGCTCTGCAATGAAGTCACATTTTCCAAGGGCCCTGCAGCCGCATTTTTCAAACAGATTCGGTAACCCAAAAGACCATGAAAAATATCCACCGGGATTTCCAACACCTCTCCTTTGGAAATCATTGAGCCCGATGTTGCCCAGAGAAGATTTATTAATTTTCCTTCGTTAATTAATACGGTTCGACGTTGATCATTTGGACTTTCGCCTTTAAAAGCAGCGACTTCATAATTTCCAAATTCGGGACGGGTAATCTCCAACGCCTGATGAATTAATTCCACTTTATAAGTGTGTAAAAATTCGCGCCCGGTGGGTATAACATAGCGCACAATCATAGGTGAAAGGTCTGGCGACTTTTCATCAGCCATTAGGTCACAGGCAAACAAGTCCCAAATCAGGCATAGAAACATCAAACTCCATTTAAGTTTGAATGATTTAACTCTCACTGGGTCACCTTAAGGTAATACTGATTAAACGGATTAACATGTTGATCGTCATGCAGATAAGAGCCCCTTGGTATTTTTACGTGCCTTGCAGACATAACAAAAAAATTCCCACGACCTATGAGTAATATAGCCAAGAATTTCCACTTGTCGCTTAGGTGGCGCGCAAAGCAACATTTATATTAGATCTAGAGATTTTTTAGCACAGTGCAAGGATTTCCTACTGCCACCACACCCGCTGGAATGTCTCTGGTTACCAAACTTCCGGCACCAATTACACTCCCCTTTCCTATTGATACCCCGGGTAGAATTATCGCACCGCCGCCTATCCAGCAATCGTCACCAATCTCTACTTCAGCCGCATATTCAATTCCACTGGCTCGCTCCCGAGCATCCAGTGGATGGCTGGTAGTATAAATTTGCACCTGGGGACCCAACATCACCCTGTCGCCAATCGTGACTTTGGCAACATCCAGAATCACACAATTGTGGTTCGCATAAAAACGCTCACCGAGAATAATATTGCTGCCATAGTCACAAAAAAAATGGGGCTCAATATACGCCGAAGAAACCTTTGCAAATAACGACTGGTATAAAGGCTTCCGCGCTTTGGTTTGATCTGCAGCCAATGCGTTTATTGCCATACACAATTGTTTTGCACGCTTGCGTGCTGCGACTAATTCTTTTTGAAAAGGATCGACAGCTATAACATCTTTCATGAACAATGCCCTTATCTCACTGTTTCAATATTATTTTTTATATGGCCAGCAATATAACCTTAGTCAAAAGTATCTGATAGCTTTAAATCATCACGGGTTGTTTTACAGATGCATGCAAAGTAGACTTACTTCCCACTGAATTCAAATATCAAGGAACTGATCATGAACTATAAGTATTCAAGCCCCTCTATTTTTAATAACTCACTGCAGTTTATTTTTAATTCCCTGTTACCTGAACGCTGCGCTTGTTGCCGGGTGCGCCTGCATACCGATCACCGTCTTGCCTTGTGCAATGATTGCCACTTTGCTCTGCCCTGGTTAAACCATTGTTGTTCCATTTGCGCTTTGCCGCTTGATTCAAATGCACAGTTTTGCGGGAAATGTCTGTTAAAACAGCCTGCATTTGCTTCCAGCAAAATAGCGTTTCGTTATGATTATCCACTGAATCATTTAATACTGGACTTCAAATTCAATCATCGCTTTGCTCACGGAAAAGTATTGTCGCAATTGCTCATTGATTTTTTACAAGACGCATACAAAGATCAACTCTTTCCCGACGCACTGATACCCGTCCCAATGTACAAATGGCGACGATTCCAGCGGGGCTTCAACCAAAGTGAATTACTGGTTCGGGATATTTCACGAAGGTTAGGAATAAAAACTCATTACGATCTTTGCCAGCGCCACCAACATATCCAATCGCAAAAAGATTCCGGCAGACAGGCACGCAGGGATAATTTGAAAAATGCATTCAGGATTAACCTCAACAAACAACCTCTTATCGCCGGAAAACATCTGGCATTGGTTGATGATGTAGTAACAACCGGCTCTACTGTCGATCAACTCAGCAAATTGTTATTGCGGCACGGCGCAGCATCGGTTGTTGTCTGGGCTCTGGCACGCACACCGGAACCTTCCTGATTTCCACTGTCAGACTTGTTATACCTGCCCATACCTAGGCACAATGGGCTGCCCTTTTTATCAATTGGGCTACCTTTATTATTTATTGCATGTTTATCGCAAGGATCATCATGAAACTGTTTTCCCTGTGTGTGTTTATCCTCGGTTGTTGTTTACCGTCCTTTGGTTTTGCTGCAAACAACTTGCCCAAGCCATCATCAACAGCCCAAGCATTGTTTGAGAAAGCTGATAAAGATTTACTAAAGCTGCGAGTACTCACCAAAAATGGTCGCAGCCAATCATCTGTCGGGTCTGCATTTTTGATTGGTAACGGCTATTTGGCGGTAACCAATTTTCATGTGATTTCACAAATTGCCCTTGAACCCGAAACCTACTTCGGGGAATACAAAAACACCAAAGGCGAAAGTGGTGATTTCACTGTTTTGGCAGTCGATGTACTACATGATCTTGCCATAGTAAGGGTTAACCAACAGGGAACCGGTTTCTATCACATACCATTAGAGACCGATGAAAAGAAATTGCCGCAACTGCAACAAGGCGAAAATTTATATTCCCTTGGCAACCCGCTAGATCTGGGGTTTTCCATTACCGAAGGAACTTATAACGGACTAAATACCCGCGGTTTTTCCGAGCAATATATGTTTACCGGCGCCGTCAATCCTGGCATGAGTGGAGGCCCGAATATTACCGCTGATGGCGAATTGGCAGGTATTAACGTTGCGCACCGAATGGATGGGGAACTGGTGAGTTTTCTGGTACCTGCACATTACGCACAAAAATTATTGGCAAGAACACCTGCAGACGCCACTCCGCCTGCCGATTTCAAACCTATGATTGGCGATCAATTGTTGGAACACCAAAAAGTGATGTTTGATATTTTATTAAGTAAACCTTTCGACATAAAAGAATTAGGCGATTATCGCGTTCCTGTCCGTGAATCAGATCAAGTACGTTGCTGGGGTGATTCAAGTGATGGCACCGAGAAAAAAGTCAGCAGTGCCGATATCAATTGCTCGATGGAATCAGAAATTTATGTGTCGGATAATTTGCAGACCGGGCATATCTCCATGTCGCACAGCTATCTGCGCAATAAAAAATTAAATGCATGGCAATTCTCACAACTCGCGAGCAAACGATTTGCCCGTCAGGTGTACAGTTCCGCTCACAGTCGCGTGCTCACGCCTGCTGCTTGCACAGAAAACTTTGTCAAATTGCAAAATCTTAAAATGCGCGTGCAAGTCTGTGTTGAGGCTTATCACAAATTCACTGGGCTCTATGATTTCACCTTGATCACTGCCAGCAGCGATGATGCCAATTCCAGCCTGCAAAGCATGATGAATATTCGGGGTGTCGCTTACGATACCGGCATGAAATTAATTGATGAGTTTTTACATTCGCTCAGCCGTGCTGAAGACACAAAAAAATTATCGACAGAAAAAGTCTTGCCCGAACTATCCAACAAAGAGCTGACCAGCAAAGAGTTATCCAATCAACAGTCATCTGCCAATACCCAAACCAGCAGTGAAGCAAACAGCAGCATTATTAAAAAGGATGACGCAAATGAATAAGCCTTTTTTTATCGAAATAATGACTGCAGCCGGTGATGTTGCGCATCGTTTTCGTTTTGAACAGTTACCTGTTCGTATTGGTCGCGCCTATGACAACGATATTATTCTGGATGATCCCTACGCAGCAGCACATCATGCCATTATAGAATTGAATCAACTTGATGAACTGACACTGCGTGATCTGGGCAGCAAGAATTCAATTAAACAAAATCACCAACGCGATAATTTTTTCGTCATCAATGGCGATGCACATTATCGCTTGGGCCGCAGCGAATTACGTATTCGTTCTGTAGATTTTCCAATTGCTGAAGAAAAATCCGATCTGTCAGACCATCGCTGGGATGGATGGCGCACGACTATTATCGGCATCATACTGATCGGCCTTGTCGGATTATTTGAACAATGGAGCACCGACTTCAGCGATAAAAACTTCGGCGAATATTTACTTTCCCTGGTTGCCATCCTAACTGCCACTGCTGGCTGGATTGGCCTCTGGTCACTGTTAAATCGTTTACTCGGCGGACGAACCCGTTTTGGACGACACACCTTAATCGCCGCCTGCGGTTTATTAGCATCAGTAATCTGGGAGAATCTCAGCAGCCTCACTGCCTATGCATTCAGTTGGGAACCTCTGGCAACTTTCACTGCACTACCGGCAATTTTAATCGGTGCAACCACCATTTATTTCCACTTGATGTCCCTCGGTATTAAAGAGTCCGAACGCATAAAATTTTATGTCGGCGGCATTACACTGTTTGCCTCAATTGTGGTGCTCGCCCAAAATTATCAATCCAGCAATTATCTCCGTGACACGCTTTATATGGATGTCATTTATCCTCCATCCGTGCGCATGAGTGGTGAAATTACACTGGAAGATTTATCAAAAGATATTGAAGCCTTACAAGAAATCGCAGATAAGGATCGTAAAGAGCATCCTGAGGATTGATCAGAACTTTCAAAAATAAGCGAGCGGCGCTCGCTTATTTTATCCTAACAACTTGAATTCCCAACTCTTCAATCATGATTATGATGTCCTCAAAATGATCAGCATCACTCAATTCATTAGGCAAAACCTCAAGTATTTCTTCGACTGTTAGATATCCACACTTTTTTCCTTTTTCTATAAGAGCTTTTATTCCACCACTGGATAAAAATCTTGATATCGGCCGATCCACTTTAATTCTCCAACCAATTTTCAATTTGCAAACCCGGATATTTTGCAAAATCTTTTAC
>CAZICR010000104.1:0-9181 GCA_964537795.1 uncultured Cellvibrionaceae bacterium
TAGCGGACCATGGTCACTTCCCGGTCGGACGCCACCTGGTCGAAGCGCATACCATTCATGCTAATGGGAACCTGAGCGCTTAATTGATACACATCTTTCATGCAAAAACCTTTGTCAGTCCTGAATTGATCAGAACACTGTTAGGGGGTTGTATAAAATTTGGGATTCTCCGTTGGAGTCCTTCAATCTCTGTGTTTAAATACCGCGCCTGCTTTCCGACACGATTTCTGACTATAAGAGTTAACCCTATGCGAGTTCCAGCCCATCTTCTGCTTGTTGCCATTATCAGTCTATATGGCTGTTCATCCAAGGATGAAGAATACACTACAGAAGCCGATCTTTACGAAGCGATTAATGAACAACTTGAGCGTAGCCAATGGGAAGCCGCCATAAAAAATCTCAACACTATGGAAGAGAATTTTCCTTTCGGTACCTACGCAGAACAATCCCAACTGGAATTAATTTACGCCCAGTACCAATCGGGTGAACCTGATGCTGCAATCGCGACAGCCAATCGATTTATTCGTCTTCATCCTCAACATCGAAATGTAGACTACGCCTATTATATGTTAGGCATGAGCTCCTTCACCAAGGATTCCGGCATTCTCGATCGCGTTATGCCAGTTGATATTTCGAAGCGTGATCCTGGGGCAGCGAGAGAGTCATTGGGCTACTTCACGCAATTACTCAATCGTTTCCCCGACAGCCCTTATGCGGTAGATGCCAAAAAGCGCATGTTGCATTTACGCAACCGATTGGCGCGCAATGAAATTCATGTTGCCAATTACTATTTCAAGCGCGGAGCCTATGTTGCAGCAACCGCAAGAGGACGTTACGTGCTTGAAAACTATCCGCAAACCCCTGCAATACCCGATGCATTAGCCGTTATGGTACAAGGCTATCAACTATTGAAAATGCCAGCCCAGGCGGAAGAAATGTTGGGCATTTTAAAACTGAATTATCCAAATTATCCTGCAATTAAAAGCGATGGCACTTTTGACGACCGCTTTATGTATAACGATGGAAAAATTAATTGGGTGGCCTGGTTCACTTTGGGATTGTTCAGCAAATATGAAATCTCGGGATTTGATACTCGCGCCATTTATGATCCTGAGTTTCGTGATGACTCAACAATTGAACCTGTAGCGCAACCCAAATCCTGATTCTCTATTTTTCTTCCAGCCATTGCAAACGATCAGCATTGGCTGCGTCGCTTTTTAACGAGTGGCCAACGTCATAAAATTTTACCTTAGCCGTTTTCGGTGCTTTTTTATATAAAGCCTCCGCTTGTTTTTGAGAGATGAACGGATCATTTTTAGAAAATTGGAAAAATAATTTAGCGTTGGAATATTGAATAAGATTTTGTGGATTGATCAAACTAAATTGCTGTTTAAAATCCACCAATGCCTTACCTTCAGGCGTACCTGTTGCAGATCCATAAGTATACCAATCAGAAATATCGGCAATAGCTGTCATTAACACTGCCGATGCAAATGAATTATCAATACCCAACAACATAGCGCCAAATGTCCCGCCGTAATCATGCCCAACAAAAATCAAATGTTTGGCATCTACATCGGGCAATGATTTGAGCAAACTGGTCGCGCTCTGAAGATCTTTTAGTTGGTGCAAGGTATTTTGGTAATCATCCTGCCACCGACGCTCCATGTAATAACCGCCCGGTATTGACCAAAAAGTTGACACCAACAATGACGAAAAACCCTTTGCCGCTAAAGTTTTGGCTTCTTCCAAAAATTGATTGCGATTAGAATCAGCTGCTGAAGGATCAAGCCAATGAACATATAAAACCGCTGCTTGATGCTTAACATTTTCAAGCGGCCTGACCAGATAAGCCTGTATTTTTTTACCATCACAGGCAGAAAACTGAACATCCTTAATTTGATAATTTTCTGCAGTATGGATTTCAAATCCTGAAACCAAATCAGGTACAGAAAATGAATGGCATTTCACTTGATTCAATAAACCCAGCAAATGTTTATCAGCGGGCTGATTATCTGCATCCACACTCATTGATAAAAAAATTCCCAATACCAATATTTTTGCGTTTACTATTTTTCTAATTATCCGAATTGACATGATTCACCTCTCGTATTTGGTATACCCATTAAAAATCCAAACTATATATGACCAGATCATCAATTTCCTGTCGCGACTGTGTGGTGCGAAAACCAAAATAACCTTTCGTTAAAGGCTCAGTATCCAGGTATGAAAAATAGACTTGCCCATCTACGCTTAGCTGCGTACAACCCTTATAGACACTAATCTCTATCTTGTAGTCATGATTGGCTTTCAACAGATGCGATTGATCTTGCAAATCCGTAATTAAAACGCGCTCACCTGTACCCAGATATTTTCGGAATCGAGTGGTGGTATTGGTATTACCACCTACGCCCGCATAGTAAAGTCTCAAACCATCATATTCTTCAAAAACACCGGTGCGTGAAAATAAGTTAGGGCTAAGCGGATCACTCGCCATCCAAAATTGATTCATATCTGAAAGCCGATCATTCTTACCCTGTTGTACAATAACCCGGCGCCTATAACTAATAGTGTAATTTCCCGACAAGGGTTGCTTTAGCCAAACGGTTGCACCACCTGCAACATCCATCACCAACTTTTTATTTTCAATGTGAATGCTTGATCCAGGCTTCGCAATATATTCCGCCACCCATGCATCCAAATTGTTATCAAATTTATCTTTGAAAATCAGCGATCCTTTTTTGGAATTGATTTCACAAGCAGTAGCATGCCGCGAAGTTTCTGACGCAAATGCAATCTGCCCCACAAGAAACCCAATGATTATTAGATGCGAGAATATTGATAATTTCATCGCAGTTTTCTCTTAAAACAATAATCTTAATCTACGAAAAATTCTTGGCCTCAATCCACAACCCCATATATTTATGAGCTTGATGAAATTCATAACCTAATAACTTACCAATAAAATTTCTTGCTCTATGCTGCTCTATTGACGCCATTAACTCATCAACCACTGAAATCCAATCCAATACTTTTTCAGGTGAAAACTGCAATAAAGCCGGTAAGATTTTTTTGTCTTGGTCATACCAATAGTCTTTATCTGAATAAAGCCTAACTGCTACATCAACAAAACGATTGGCATCATCAGCAATAGCTCCAGGCCAAGTGTCAGCAGTTGATATACCTTCGGCACCAATCGATGTAGTCACACTGGGCGTGTGGCATTTCATGGATTCAAATAATTTTCCTTTCAATCCCGCACCAAAACGTAAAGGCGCCAAGCTGACGCGTGCATTCTGTGTAACCAGAATAGAACTCTCCCCCCAGCCTTTTATTAAAAATCCTTCTTTAACATTATGCAATTGAGTCGCCTTGGGTGGTGGGTAGGCACCATAAATATGTAATTCCGCGCTGGGAAGCCGCGAACGAATTTGCGGCCACAACTGATGTTTTAACCAAAGCACTGCATCCCAGTTGGGTTCATGGCGAAAATTCCCTATAAATAGAAAATCTTTTCTTTGATCAAATGATGGGTTGTCGGAATGGGGCAATCCGCCGAGAGACCAATAAGGACAATAAACCAGTAAAAAATCCGGGATATGGAAATAGTCTTTTAACAATTCCATTTCAAACAAAGAAATAATCAAGGTGATATCACAACGATAAATAGCCGCAATTTCTCGCAAGCACTCATCGTCTTTTTGCATTTCCTGATACAACTCCTGCATAGGTATCACCACAGGACTAACCGATTGCTTTTCGGATTCTTTGGCGAATATTTTTTGCTTTTGCTTTAACAGTCTATGACGAGTGTGACGCAAACAATGTAAATCTTCCATATCCAGAATTTTTATAGCCTGCGGACACACTTTTTCGACACGCCAACCAAATTGCTCTTCAGTAAAAAAACGATCAAATATCACTGCATGCGGTTGCAGCTCGCCAACAAATTGATCAAAACTGGAAGAATTCAATTCAATCACTTTTTCAATAACATCTATCTCTTCAAGATTATATCGGTGAGAAGACAGCGCTGCCGCTGATGCAAAAGTGATTTTCCATTGCTCAACCCGAAATAATCGAATTAAATCCAACATACGGCTTCCCGCCGCTGAAGAGTTGGGTTCAGGCCATACGTAACCTATGATCAATAGTGTTTTCATGCCAGATACTCCACAACACCTAATCCAGCTGCTCGTCCAGTTGCAAAACAGGCTGTTAACAAATAACCACCTGTGGGCGCTTCCCAATTTAACATTTCTCCAGCACAAAATACTCCGGGGAATTCTCTCAACATCAGATGGTTATTCAATTCATCAAAACTAATACCACCTGCACTACTAATCACCTCTTCTATAGGGCGACAAGAAAGACATCCAATATTTAAGTTTTTAATCGATTTTGCTAAAGCGTTGATGTCATCCAAAATAGTTTTTTCAGTCAATTCGCGAAGCAAGGCCAACTTAACTGGCGACAAATGTAGCTGCTTGCGCAAAAAATTACTCATGGAGTTTTTTTGTCTGTCTTTGGATAGGAGAGAAACAATTTTTTCATGAGAATAATCAGGTAACAAATCTATCCATAATTCTGCAATTCCCGATTTTTCGATTTGTTGACGCAGATAAGATGACAAAGTATAAACACCAGTTCCTTCAATACCAAAGTCCGCGACCATAGCCTCGCTTCGAACAGAATGCAGCACTCCACTTTGATCACAACAAGATAATTGAACAGTGTTAATTGGCTGCCCGGAGAATTCCGTTTTAAATTTTTCACTCCAATTCACATTGAATCCACAATTGGATGGCACCAATGGCCCAATCGAAATATTTTTTTCCTGTAAATATTTAACCCATTTTCCAGTTGAACCCAGCTGTGGCCAACTGGCGCCCCCCAAAGCCAACACACAAGCATCAGCTTTTACACTGATAGATTCGGATTTTTTTTCGGAACTGGTTCGAATAAATTTCAACTCACCGGATTCAGTCCAACCCTGCCATTCATGGCGAGTTAAAATACCCACCCCCATGCCTCGTAATTTATGCACCCATGCACGCAATAAAGGTGCTGCTTTCATTTCTTTTGGAAACACTCGCCCGGAAGTTCCTACAAAAGTTTCTATTCCCAATTGATGAATCCATTCACATAAATTTTCAGACGTAAATTGATCAAGATAAGGTTTTAAATTTGAGGCTGCATCGAAATAACGAGTCAACAATTGCGAATGGGGTTCCGAATGAGTGATATTCATTCCACCCACACCCGCCAATAAAAATTTTCGACCAACGGATGGCATTGCATCAAAAATCGAAACTGAAAAACCAGAAGACGCAATAACTTCGGCAGCCATTAAGCCGGCGGGGCCCGCACCGATTATGGCAACAAATGGACCAGACAATTACTTGACTTCAATTTCAAACGAAGACGCTGGCAATCCTGCTGCATTGTAGAGATTTGCGCCTTCGGGATTATCTGCCCAGGCATAACGAATCCATTTTGGATCAGCTACAACGGCAGCATCGACAATTAAACGATTATTGTTAACTTCGGCTGTTGTCCACACAAACTTTTTGTCAGCACCGGCAATTGCCAAATATTTGATGTGGTCGCCGCGAATCGTTAAACCTTTTGCATAGTCGAACTTGACTTCAATTTTTTTCGATTTCAGTTTTGCCGATTTAACCAAAGGTCCTGAATGTAGAATCGATTTTTTACCGTATGCTAATTTCATTGCACCCAAAGCTAAACGCTCACCCACCTCCTTTTTGTTCAACGGATGAATATCGTTCCATTCACCCAAATCCAATGCCACTGTCATAGCAGTATTTTTTACTGCTAAGATTTTGCGTTGGGCTTCACGCAATTCCGCCCATTCACTTTCGGAGGGTTGCGCCTGTGCAGGTAAAAAGTTAGCCAACTGCACATAAAGAAATGGGAAATCGCCTTGATTAAATTGTTTGCGCCAGTCAGCAATTAAATCCGGTAACAATTGTTGATATTCTTTGGCTCTTCCGACATTGGATTCACCTTGATACCAAAGCACACCTTTAATGTTTAATGGAAGCGCAGGAGCTAATTTAGCATTGAACAAACTGGATGGCTGATAATGCAAGGTCGTGGTTTTATTCATAGGCCCTGCAGTGGCAGCAATTTGAATTTTCCATTCACCACTTAAAGCAATTTTTTCATCGCCCAGGTTCAACTCATAGGGTTTTTCTTTAACGAATCCCGGATTACCGGAATAGCTGACAACACGAACACTAATATTGTTGTCTCCCGCTTTTAACAGATTGGCAGGCACAGCATAAATTCTGGGTGGATATTGATAACCGGTTTGCCCAATGGATTGGCCATTTAAAAACACCTGGTCACCATCAACCACACAGCCCAACCAAAGCGCTGCTGATTTTTTTGCTTGTTCTTCAGTTAAATAAAATGTTTTGCGAACCCAAAAAGAACCATGAGGCAAATTAAAACCCTGTTCTTTTAAAAAACCAGGGACTGTCAGGCTACGCCAGTGGGTAGTATCCAACTCTTCTGCTGACCAATTATTTTTTAATCCCGCATCAGCTGCATTTAATTCGCCGTACCATTTGTCGTTAGACGCTTTATCCATTGCAATGGTATTTTGCACAAATAGATCATTTTTAAATGGACGCAACTGCTCGACAAAATGTGGATATTTTGCCAAGGCCTCTTCACCAATCCAGGCTTCTGCAGGCGACCCCCCCACAGGAATAGTAATCAAACCAATAGGTACTTGTGTTTGTTGATAAACCGATTGCATAAAGAAGAAACCCACTGCCGAAAAGCTGGCAATATTTTCCGGTGTTGCAGTTTTCCACATACCTTGTTTGAAATCCTTTTCTGATCCTTTAAAGGCATAAGCAACCGGTACATTAAATTCACGAATGGATAGTTGATTGGTTGAAGCCAGGACTTCCGGATAACGATAACGCACGCGATTCAACGGCAATTCCATGTTTGATTGACCTGCCGCAATCCACAGATCACCCATCACAATATTTTTCAAGCTGATACTATTTTTTCCTTTGACAATTAACTCATAATTACCACCCGCTTTCAGTGCCGGAAAAGAAACTGACCAGCTACCATTTTGCGTCACTGTTAATTTTTCTTTACCCGCAAATTTAACGGTGACTTGCTCCCCTTCATCTGCCCATCCCCAGATGGTGATGGGTTTATCACGTTGCAATACGACACCGTCACTCAATATGCGAGGCAATCTAACATCTGCTGTTGCCGACGCGGGCAATAAAAAAACCAACAACAATGGTATCAACAAGTGGCGTAGAATTTTCATAGGGTTATTCCAAATCAGGTGCCGTTTTATTGCCTATATATTGCGTATAGTTTTCTTGATAATCATCCAGATGTTCACGCAAAATTTCGCGGTAACGGCCCGTCAGATAATTCAAAGCCGAATCCACTTCTTCTGCGTATTCTTTTTTATCAAGTGATTCATTGGCAACAATAAACGCATTGAATCTGGCTGCCGCATTCAAAAGCGCGGCGCTTACAATGCCCGGATCAGCTTGATCACAGGATTGGTTGGCTTGATCAATAAACCGATCAACCAGATCCCAAAAAATATCTTCATCTTGTTTCGACATAAAAGCTCTTGATTATTCAACAGATTAAATTTCAAAGAGCGCCGGAACAGCGCCCTTTATTAAATTGTATTATTTATCACCCGCAAAAGGTTTATCCTTGAAATTGGTACCTCTGAGCTGCAACTCCATGTAAGCCGACTGATCATTTAACAGCAATGATTTATAAATATTAATCAAATCTGTTTTACTCACTTTTTTCAATGCAGCCAAATAACGATCGCGTTTATCAAATGAATATTTGCCATTAATAAATTCGTCGCGATACCAATTGGCTTCCTGATAAAAGTCGACGGGCTTTTGCAGAATGTTAGCAATCAACGCTTCGCGAGCAGTTACCACTTCCTGTTCAGTCAAACTTTCCAATGGCTTCAGGTAATCTTTTCTGAATTTATCCATTCGCGCTTTTATGCCCACCAGATCAGTATTTGAACTTTGTACCAACATTGCAAAACCTGGCACATCATCAACAGGATATTGACTACTGAACACTACATAACCCAGTTGCTCATTAGTTCTTAATTGCGTAAAAAATGCATTGCCGTAAATGGAATTTAATACCGCCAGTTGCGCTTGCTGATCATCCGATTTTTTACCGGCGAACCAGGTCTGCAAAACAGCACTGTCTGCCAACTCTACCTCATCGCGAAATAATATCGGCTTACCCGATTCAGGCAATTTAAATTGACTCACTATCCTCGTTTCCGGTGCGGCACTACCCGGTAATTTTTTATGGGCAGAAAGCGCAATCTCCTTAACTTGTGCATCAGTATAGTTGCCAACCACCAGTAAACGTACCAATGCATTGGTCACCAGCTGCGAATGATATTGCTTAAGCTCATCAATGTTGATGTTTTTGGATACCGCAATATATTCTTCATCGCTTGATTGATTTACACCAACCAAACGACTGAGCTGTGCGAGGGTTTGCCTGAACACATGATCTTTGCGTTTGTTTTGCAAATTTTGTTGGAAAGAGTCCACAGCCTGATTGAATGCATCGGGTGATATATTCAAATTGACATATTCATTGATCATTTTATCCAGCAGCAACGAAAGCTTGGCGCTGTAACCTGATATATAAATACCCTGGGAATAACCTCCATTAATATTGGTCGAAATTTTTAACGAAACACGCGAGGCTTTATCAACCAGGCTCATGGTCTGTTTAGTGTAAATATCGTTTAACAAAAACGACATAGCGCGGTTTTTAATTGAATCTTGTGCAAATTTTACATTGATCTGCAAATCAAAAGCCGCATTACCTTCATGATGATAATGCTGCGAATGAACCAAAAATGCTTCAACCCCAGGCTGGCTAATTATTAGCTTTGGTTTTTTGTAAGTATTTTCAACAATAGCGACAGAATCATTGGATAACAAGTCATTTAGCGGAGGCAAATTAAAACTATATTGTTTGGCTATCTTGTTCCAACGTTTAAAATCAGCAGGAGTTAAATCTTCAATTCTATACAAGCCGTCAAAAAACGGAATTTTTTGGTCTGCTTTTTCATCAGGTGATACGTACCATATACGCGCTCGCTTTTTAT
>CAZICR010000105.1:0-5529 GCA_964537795.1 uncultured Cellvibrionaceae bacterium
AAAAAGCGGCACGCGTTATTTTTAATCCATAATGTTGAATCGAGTTAAAAACCCGCAGACCGGTATCGGCACTGTTTCGGGATAATAAAATCACTTCAACACGCGGTTCACCCGCAAGCCTTTCATTTAAACGCAACAGCTTTTTGACCAGAGGAAATGCTTCACCCGGTTCAAGAATTTCATCTTCATGCTTTATTTGATACTGCGCATAAGCAGCCAAACCTTCATTAACGTAAACCTGATGACTTGCATCAAGATTAAATAAAGCTCTCGACGAAATGGCAATGACTAACTTTTCACCAAAACCTTTTGGCATACATTATTCCTCATAAACGGAAAATACAAAATCACTCTTCACGATCTTCTTTATGCCAATCTTCTGCAAGAATTTTTTCAAAAGCTTTTTGGACTACAGCCGGGCTCGCATAATAACCCTGATAATAATGACAACCGAAGCTGCGTAATATGGATAACTGTTCCGCTTGCTCAACCCCTTCTGCAACCAGATCCATGCCCAGCAATCGTCCCATGGTGATAATGGTTTCAACCAATACACGATCGTTTCTGTCTTCAATAATATCGCGAATAAATCCTTTATCGATTTTGAGTGTAGTCACAGGCAAACGTTTTAAATAACTGATTGAAGAATAACCTGTACCAAAATCATCCAGCGAAAAACTGATGCCATGCTCATTCAAAATAGTCATAGTCGTGATCGCTTCATCGACTCGTTGAATAACTATGCCTTCGGTGATTTCCATATCCAGCGAATTATCCGGAATCAGATAATTTTCAAGTGTATCCAACACATCTTCCACGAATGCAGCACGACGGAACTGTCGCGGGCTGATGTTAATGCTCAATCGCATACCCGCTTGCCACAAACTGTCGTTTTGCCATTTCACCAGCATTTTACAGGCTTCTTCCACTACCCACTGGCCTACGTCAATAATCATTCCCGAGGTTTCCAATACCGGAATAAAATCTATCGGGGAAACCATACCTTTGGTCGGGTGATTCCAACGCAACAAGGCTTCTGCACCGGTGACGCGCCCGGTGTAAACATCAATTTTGGGTTGATAATAAAGTTCAAATTGTTTTTCGTCGAGCGCACGATGCAAATCGCCTTCCATCACCAATTGACGACTGACTTTATCGGCCATGGATTCGTTAAAAAATTCTATCGCATCGCGGCCTTTTTCTTTTACCTGATACATGGCGGTATCGGCATAACGTAACAATTCATGCACCGAATTATTTTTATCAGGATAAACCACAACACCCACGCTACAGGTAACACGCAGTTCCATATTATCGTGAAGATAAGGTTGTGAAATCACACTGCGAATTTTTTCGCTGATTTCGCCCGCACGCAGTGCTGCTGTTTCAATATTTTGATCAAGCACCGTCAACACTACCACAAATTCATCGCCACTCAAACGTGCGACCAAATCCTCTTCCCTGACTGCCTGCTGCAAACGTATCGCAACAACTTCAAGTACCCTGTCACCCACCGGATGCCCGAGAGAATCATTAATGGTTTTGAATTGATCCAGATCAATAAACAGCACTGCGCCATAATAACCATGACGCTCAGCACGACGTAATTCATGTTCCAGCCGTTCAACCAATTGCAATCGATTTGGCAAACCGGTCAAAGCATCGTGATGTGCCATGAATTCCATTTTCGCTTGCGCATTTTTTCGTTCGGTAATATCGACTGATACAATCAGGGCGACAGGTTCATCATAAAAAGACAAAGGCATGATGTGCGTTTGCAAAAATAATTGTTTACCTGTCGCAGTAACAAATCTTTCTTCAATAACGTCGAGTTGTTCATTGCCACGAATTACGCGGTAATCATTTTGCAGCATGGTATCTATATCAAATACCGAATTTTTCAGTAATTGACGTACATGCAGGTTACGCATTTGTTCAGGAGTGAACCCCAATTCATTGGCCAATGCCTTATTGGCAAATAAATAGTAACCGGCAATATTGCGAGCACCGATCATTACTGGAAGATGATCAATAATTTGTCGTAAGTGTTCTTCACTTTTGCGCAAAGCCAATTCAACCGCGCGACGTTTTGCCAGTGAAAGCTCCACTACATCCAGCAACTGATTTGAACTGCTGATCAACTGTGCCAATTCATCGCGCCGGCTTGCAGATAAAGCCGTCAGGCGATTAACACCGGGATGGTCAGGATTGATATTTTGAATTTCGCGCGACAACCTGACCAGGGGTTTGGTCAACATTGAATGGAAAATCACAAACAGTAATATCACCAACAACATATTACGGAAAATACCGGTGATAACTGCAGTGAATGTGCGGTCGTAAAAACCTTCCAGAGCCAAGTCCATATCCACTGAAAATTCAATGCGCCCTGCGGTTCCATCTATATAGCCGGGCAACACCAACACATCAGTGAAATCACGAGTATTGGTAGTGATTCTGCTGGTCAACCACCGGGTTTTTAATTCGGGGCGCGGATTGCTCCCCTGAGCCAGGATATTGCCAGTATCGTCATAGATAATGACGCGATAAACATAACCATAACGCAGCAAACCATTGACCACCTCATAAGCCAACTCATCATCCAGAGTAGAAACGGATCTGACAGCGGGCGGAGTTGCAACCTTCAATATCTTGTCAATCAGGGATTCAAATTCCTTTTCCTGACTCATAAAATCCAGATAAAACTGCACCCAACTCATGAGAATGCTAAGGATTATTGCCAAGACAATACCGATCTTCGCCAGACGGAAAGAGATACCATGAAAAAACGGGACTGACTTGTCACTCATCGGCTATCTGCCAAATTCTGATATAGAAAT
The DNA here is from genome assembly GCA_964537795.1 of uncultured Cellvibrionaceae bacterium. Classification (GTDB taxonomy): domain Bacteria; phylum Pseudomonadota; class Gammaproteobacteria; order Pseudomonadales; family Cellvibrionaceae; genus Cellvibrio. The sequence goes on from CAZICR010000105.1 coordinate 2,841, forward strand.
TCAATTGAGTATAGAACATGATTCTAGGAACATCCTTGGGAATGGAGATGAAATGTAATAAAAAACGCCTCTCAAGTCATCCAAATCCACATTTTTAAATGACAAACTTTTGACAGATCGGCAAGTATTTGCCGCAATTTCGAAAAAAATCTGTGACATAAAACTGTTTATCTTCTTATACCCAAGTTTAACCTGGCTCAATAACACTATGTTTTTATTAGCTTTTTATTATTTTGATTTGAATGGCACAGAATTCGCTTGAGAGCACCAAAGACCTGTATTGAATTTCCGGTAAATCAGGATTTAGAGAAAAGGTAAGCCTTATGCGTGATTTAACCATGATCAACACATCATTAACCAAAGTGCAAATCCCGGCTCCGATCAGCGATGAAACCCGATTAGCGACCCAGGTAAAGCTTATGCAGGCTCTGCAAATCAACCTGGATCCCCATCTGTTACTGGCCAGCTTTTTCAAACATATACAAGCTGTGGTCAGTGTCTCTGGAAGCATATTGACACTAAAAAATAATGAACAGGTCTATAAAGCCGGCAGAGTCAGTATTCATTCCTGTAGCTATAGGCTCTCGACAGATGAAGGATTGTTGGGTGAGTTGAGTCTGTCACGCAGCAAACGCTTCAACGAAGACGAATTAATGAATATTGAAATGTTTGTTGGGTCTTTTGTCTTTGCACTACGTAATGCAATCAAATACCAGGAAGCCTTAACTCTGGCATTACTCGACCCCCTCACAATGATCGGCAATCGCAAAGCACTGGATACAGCCATTCGCCGCGAACTGCCATTGGCAGAGCGACATCATCAGGATTTATCGGTATTGATGATAGATGTCGATCATTTCAAAAGCATTAATGACACCCATGGCCACGACAAAGGGGATCAGGTTTTAACCGCTATAGCCAAAACCATTCAGACAGTTTGTCGCGAAACCGATTTGATTTTTCGTTTCGGCGGTGAAGAGTTTTTGGTGATATTAAGAAACACCAACCTTCAGGGTGCGCTGATCATAGCGGAAAGATTAAGACAACAAATTGCCACTACCTCCATCAGCACAAAAAACGACGTTATTTCGCCGAAAGTCAGCATAGGTATTTCTTCCTTGCATCATGGCAATAAAGAAAAATCCCAAGACTTATTCAAACGTGCCGACATCGCACTTTATAAGGCAAAATCAGCAGGACGCAATTGTGTTGTGGCTGAAGCAATAACGCCGGATTTTTGCGAAAAAATATCAATATAAAATGGATTGGGAACCACTGCCGCAACTGATCACCGTTTTCATTGCCGCTTCCACAGATACGTTTGGCAATAAGTCTACACAGTCCTGTGACAGGTGATAGATCATACCCGAGGTGGGTATAGGAGCCGTCGCCACGTAAACTGTCACGTCACCATTTTCGTGTCTTGCGGTAATAATTCCTGTCACCGAAACCGGAATATGCCGTCCCATAATGTAAGCGCGACAAACTTCGCCTTTGAGCAAGGACTGGGTTCCTTTTCCACCGAAAAATTGCGACACCAAATCATTGATGGTGCCGTAACCCGGCGCCACCTTTCCAAACCATTGATCGACCCATTCGTGAATCCAATGGCCGATATTGGTTTTCACCAACAAGCCTATAGTAAAACAGGCCGCCATTAACAGAATAACTACGCTAAAATCTGCCACAATATTGGTGATAGTGGCCTGTTCAACCAACCAATGGCTCAATGGCTGAATTAAAGAACGCAGTTTTTCCAGAATCCAATCAGCTAACCAGATAAAAATCGCCATTGGCAGAACAACGGTTAATCCACCCAATAAAGTGATAGTGATAAATGAACGAAGGCGTTTCATAGTGTTTGTCCGAATAGTCAAAAAAACAGAGATCAAATAATGCGTCATTATTGTTACATAATATTAGCGGGATTATGTCTCTATAGCTCCGCAATTTTTGCAGCGACGGGAATTTCTTATGAAGTGGTAGCCGAGCGTTACCATAACCCGCAATTATTCACTCAGGGACTGGAAATGCATGATGAAAAATTTTATGAATCGTCCGGGCTTTACGCCAAATCTGAATGGTTGATTTACCCTGTTAAGTTCAGCGATTCCAAATGGATTCAAATGACCAGCAAGCCGGAGTTCAACTTCAAACTTCCACAAAAATATTTTGCGGAAGGCATTACTGTATTTAATAACAAAATTTATCTGCTGACATGGAATGAAAAAAAACTGTTTGTATTCGATTTAAAAACCCGCAACGAGTTAAAACCATTGCGTTACAAAGGTGAAGGCTGGGGACTAACACACAACAATCAACACCTGATTCGCAGCGACGGCAGTGCAACTTTATATTTTCATAATCCTGATGATTTCACAGTCGAAAAAAAATTGGATGTCAGACAAAATAATCAGCCCGTCAACCAATTGAATGAACTGGAATTTGCGATGGGTTTTATTTGGGCCAATCTCTGGTATCAACACAAAATTATTAAAATAAATCCTGATACCGGAGAAGTCGTTGGTGAACTTGATTTAAGCAATATAGCAACCAGACATTACGACAATACCGAAAAAGTACTTAACGGTATCGCTTGGGATGAACAACGCCAAGCCTTTTGGATTACCGGTAAATGGTGGCCTAAAATGTATTTGATAAAAGTAACTCCACCTTAACCCTTCCCCTC
>CAZICR010000105.1:5629-6861 GCA_964537795.1 uncultured Cellvibrionaceae bacterium
AATTGAATTCATCATACCCGCACCTGATGCCAACCAGCCACCATCTACCGGAATAACAGCACCCGTAATATAACTTGCATATTCAGATGATAAAAATAGACACGCATTGGCTACATCGTCTGTCGAACCCATTCGTTTTAAGGGTACAGATTTTTTTACAGCCTCACGAACAGTTTCATTGGGAGCTAAACGCTTCATACCTTCAGTGCCATCAATCGGACCGGGCACTACAGAATTAATACGAATACCTTCGCCACCCCACTCGATACAAAGTGTTTTGGTGATCATGTCGACACCGGCTTTTGCAGCACAGACATGCGACTGCGCAATCATAGCCACTGAAGCTTGCGGAGCTGAAATATTAATGATGGATGCACCAGGTTTTTGTAAATAAGGATACACAGCTTGCATCACATGAAATGTTCCCAGCAAATCAATATCAACAACCGTTTTAAATGCATTGGCCGACATACCAGTCGCCAATGCCGGGAAATTTCCCGCAGCTCCGGAAACAACAACGTGCCACCGCCCTATTTCTTCTGTTAATTCGGTAATTTTATTTTTTAATTGTTCAGCATCACGCACGTCAACTGCACGCCCCGCCATTTTCTTCGCGGACAAACTTCTTAAGGCAACCAGCGTTTTATCCACTTTTTCCTGCGCCCTGCTAATCACCGCAACATTAGCACCCGCTTTGGCAAAAGATTCTGCAATACCACGATTAATACCGCTGGTGCCGCCAACAACTAATACATTTTTTTGATTGAAGTTGAACATGATTATTTCCTGTTAAATTTTTATTTGAATTCATTGCCCCCCGCCCTCTCCCACAAGGGGCGAGAGCTGATTCCCTCCTTAACTAACAACAGAGTTAAATCTGTCCCCTCGCCCCTTGTGGGAGAGGGTTAGGGAGAGGGGAAAATAAAAAATCAAAACCGCGAAAAATCCGGCGCCCTTTTTTCAAAAAATGCCGTCACAGATTCCTTGCATTCTTCAGATCCAAGTCCATCAGCAAAGGCCGCATATTCTGCTTGCAAACATGCGTCAATGGCCGGCTGCATTTGCGATAAAAGTGCTTTGGTTCTTTTTACCGCAGCTGGCGGTTGCTTTGCCAATTTTGCAATTTTTTCTTCGGCATATTCATGCAATTCATCCCAGGCAACAGCAGCTGTTGCTATTCCCAATTCAGCCGCTTTTGCTCCGGAAAAAGATTCACCCAATAAAAATAATTC
>CAZICR010000105.1:6961-9039 GCA_964537795.1 uncultured Cellvibrionaceae bacterium
AAATCCATTAAGTCATTCCCGCTGGTAAAAAACTCATCATGACCTTTTAACACCAGCACGCGGATTTCCGATGCTTGATTCGCCTGTGCAATAACATCAGCCAATGCGGAATACATAGCCAATGACAAGGCATTTTTTCGCTCGGGGCGATTGAGCTCAATAGTCAGGACTCTGTCTTGTTGATGTACAAGAACCTGAGGGCAATTAGATTGAATCATAATTTTTCCTTGAATCTGTCATGATTTTGTCGGTGAGTATAGTCGCAGACATCAAACTAATCCTTAAAAAATCTAAAAAACCTTCCTATACAATTTGACTATTAAGATGCTGTGTTAATAGGTAAAATCGCCGGCTAATTTTTTACTCCAGTTACTGACCCTATGAATATTCGTGACCTGCTCAATCAACGTGTTTTACAAGCCATGCAAACCTGCGGCATTCCCGCTGAGTGCCCTGCCCTTATAGCGCCCGGTAAAAAAGCCGGTTTTGGTGATTATCAAGCCAACTGCGCCATGGGTGCCGCCAAGCAAATGGGTAAAAATCCACGTGAATTGGCAGCAGCAATAGTTGCAGCGCTGGATTTGAACGGCATTGCCAGTAAAGTGGAAATTGCAGGCCCCGGTTTTATCAATATCGATTTAGCACCTGAGTGGTTAGGCGCATCTTTAGCCACAGCACAAACTGATTCACGCTTGGATATTCCCCAAACCACAAATCCCCAAACGGTTGTGATTGATTATTCCGGCCCCAATCTCGCCAAAGAAATGCACGTTGGCCATTTGCGTTCCACCATTATTGGTGACGCATTGGCAAGACTATTGGAATTCCAAGGCCACAAAGTAATTCGCCAAAATCATGTCGGCGATTGGGGTACACAATTTGGAATGTTGATTGCCGAGCTGGAAGAGCAACTTGCACAAAATCAAGACCTAAATTTAAAAGACCTCCAATCATTCTATAAACAATCTAAAAAACATTTTGACGAAGATGAAACTTTTAAACAAAAATCACGAGATTATGTGGTTAAATTACAATCTGGCGATGCAGAAATGCTTAAGCTTTGGCAACAATTTAAAGTTCTGTCGCTGGCACATAGCAAAGAGATATATCAAAAGTTAAATGTTACTCTTCAAGATTGTGATGTGCGAGGTGAAAGCTTTTACAACGATGATCTAGCACCCTTAGTACAAGAGTTGCAAGACATGGGTTTAGCTGTAGAAAGTAACGAAGCAATTGTAGTTTTTCTTTCTGAAATACCCGGAAAAGACGATGAACCATCAGCAGCAATAGTTAAGAAACAAGGTGGTGGGTTTCTTTATGCCACCACAGATCTCGCTGCGATTCGATATAGAACAAAAACTCTGAAAGCTGATCGTATCATGTATTTTATTGATGCTCGCCAGTCTCTACACATGAAACAAGTCTTTCTAATTTCACGCAAGGCAAAATTTGCCGACAGCTCCGTCTCTCTAGAACACCTTGCCTTTGGAGTAGTTCTTGGTGAAAACGGCGAACCTTTGAAAAGTAGAGATGGTGATGCAGTTAAATTGGCAGACTTATTAGAAGAAGCCATCGAACGCGCCAGCATTTTAGTCAAAGAAAAAAATCCGGAACTGGCAGCAAAAGAAATCGCCGAAATTTCACGCAAAGTCGGCATAGGCTCGGTGAAATATGCCGACTTAAGTAAAACCCGCACCAACGATTATATTTTTAATTGGGATTCAATGCTGAGTTTCGAAGGCAACACTGCACCCTACTTGCAATACGCTTACACTCGCGTGCAAAGTATTTTCCGCAAAGCAGAATGCGATCCAACAACACTCTCATCAACTATTCTGATTCAAAGCGAACAAGAAAAAAATCTCGCGATTAAATTATTACAATTCAGCGAAACACTGGATCAAGTCGCCCGCGAAGCTATGCCGCATGTGTTGTGCACATATCTATATGAACTCGCCAGTTTGTATATGACTTTTTATGAAGCCTGCCCGATTTTAAAAGAAGGCATTCCGGAAGATTTACGCTACAGTCGTTTACGTTTGTGTCATTTGGTTGCAAAAACAATTGAGAAAGGATTG
>CAZICR010000106.1:0-9016 GCA_964537795.1 uncultured Cellvibrionaceae bacterium
ATTGGCTCCTCCCTTTGAAAAAGGGAGGCGGGAGGGATTTAAGATGGTGAAAATTTCTGAGATTTTAAATCCCCCCTAACCCCCCTTTTCCAAAGTGGGGGACATTCCTCTCCCTTAGGGAGAGGGCTAGGGTGAAGGGAAAATTTAATTCACACGAGAAAAATATGTTTACAGGCATCATAGAATCCGTCGGAAAAGTTATTTCACTTCAACCCAAAAATGGCGATCTGCGTTTGCGTATTCACACCGGTAATTTGAATTTATCTGATGTGAAACTCGGTGATTCCATTGCAACCAATGGTGTGTGTTTAACGGTTGTTGAATTGCCCGGTGATGGTTATTGGGCCGATGTATCACGCGAAACTTTGGATAACACTACCTTGCCTTCATGGAAAATAAGTCAGCCAGTCAATCTCGAAAAAGCACTCACACCACAAACACGATTAGGTGGCCATATTGTCAGTGGTCATGTTGATGGAGTGGGCGAAGTCGTTGCTCGTTACCCTGACGCACGCTCCGAACGTTTTCGCATTCGCGCTCCCAAAGAATTAGCAAAATATATTGCGCACAAAGGTTCGATTACGATTGATGGCACCAGTCTTACGGTCAATAAAATTGACGGCGCTGAATTTGAATTAAATATTGTTCCGCATACTTTGCAGTGGACCATTATGGATTCTTATCAGATCGGAACCCAGGTTAATTTAGAGGTTGATGTGCTTGCGCGTTATCTCGAGAGATTAATGCTGGGTGATAAAGCGGCAGAACCTGCAGCAGGTGGAATTACCTTGGATTTTTTAGCCAATAATGGATTTGTGTAGGTTTGGGCGCTGGATCAATGGAAAAATACCTTTGGCGCAATTGAAAAACGGCCAACCATGATTAGTCGATGGAATGCTAAATTTACTCATGAGTTAACTCCGGATTATTTCATTGAGGTCAACTGCCATTATTGTGACCTTGCCTAAACAATCTTTGGTGATAGTCAAATTTATTGTGGAATAAAAAGCGAAATAAAAAATTGAGCATGTAAATATTTAGGTTAATAAAAAACCCGGCATCAAAAAATGCCGGGTTTTTTATTTTTCGAAAGGTTTATTACTTGCGCCAGATTCCGGTATAAACCGAACCGCAGTACCACCAGCCGGTACGGTCATAACCCAGGTTGGCTAATTCCGTCGATTTGTTGTTAAAGCTGGTCAGCGACATTCCGTAGTAGGCGTACCATGAACCTTGGGCTGGAATCCAAGTGGTGTTATAGGTTTGGCCACCATTGCTGCAGGGAAAGGTATCCATCATCACACCTGAATCAGCAAAGTGGTTGAACCAGGCTTGCATGCGCTCATCAGGAATATTGTTTACAGTCCAGTAAGCAACTGAATGGGGTGCCCAAACCAAAACTTGTCCGCTGGGTAAAGCTGCACCTTTCAACAATGTCCATGGTCCATTCACAGAAGCAGTGCTGTCGGTGTAAGGCGTGGTTTGGCCGTGGTCGAATTTCATTTTCACTGCTGCACCGTCTTTTTCCATATGGACATGCAGATGTGGTCCGGTCGAGTTGCCGCTATTACCAACTAATCCCAATTGCTGGCCTTTTTGCACTCTCACACCGTTAGTGACTCGACCATCCTGGGTCCATGGATTGGAGGTATCAGGGTTGGTAAGGTAAGTCGCATTGTGAGGGCAAATATTGGATGGCACTGTGCCTGGTTGTGCATGGGCGTAAAGTGCATAAACACCATTGTCCTGCAAAATCCAAACGTGATTTCCAGCCAGGCCTATATATCCGTCCAAGAGTTTTTGTAATTTGCTTCCGGCTTTGTTTTCTGGTGAATTACGCCAGCAACCCACGACTGTCCCTGCTTCCATCGCCCGGATTTTGGTACCGTAAATAATGTAGTTGGAGTTAACAGTGGTATCGGCGCCATCAGTTTTCAGGCCGCTCCACTTATCGTTGCCGATATGGCGAACAGCGCCTATATCTTTCGCCTCAGCTTGAGTGCCACCAGACCAGTGACTGCTAGTGGAATAACGATAATTCAGGTTGATGTCATCAGCGCGCAAAGGGAAATCTACTGCAAAAGTAGAAACTGAAGACAAAGCTGCAGAAGACAATAAGACAACTTGAGTTAAAGTACGAAGTGCTTTCATTTTAAACTTCCTTATAAGTTCAATAATAAACAATATAGTGAGTGATTGTGGAGTTGGATTCATCATGAAAATTATCCATCCCTGGATCCTCTCCGGTACAGCGCCATAACGTCAGCGCTATGGGATGTCATTTTACGAAGTTTAATAAATTGGAATAGTCGCTATAGTCTGAGATTGTTGTGAGCGATTAGCCGGGAAGTAAATTCATCACCGGAAGCTTGTGAATTTTTCACAAAATGAATTTAATTGATGAGGTCTTAGATGACAAATTTTCGAATCGAACAGGATAGCATGGGGGATGTTCAAGTTCCTTCTACAGCACTTTATGCTGCACAAACGCAACGGGCGATTAATAATTTTGCGATCAGCGGATTGCGTTTACCTATGCGATTTATTCAAGCTGTTGCGCAAATAAAAAAAGCGGCCGCACAAACTAATGTGGAATTGAATTTACTGGATGCAAAAATTGCAGCAGCGATTATTAGTGCCAGTGAAGCCATTATCGATGGCAAACATTCGGAACAATTTCCTGTTGATGTTTTTCAAACCGGTTCCGGTACCAGCACCAATATGAATGTCAATGAAGTGATTGCGCATCTGGCAACTAAACTCGCAGGAAAAAATGTTCACCCGAATGATCATGTGAATATGAGCCAAAGCAGTAATGACACTATTCCCAGTGCTATTCATATCAGTGCAGCGCTGGCACTTGAGCGGCAACTTTTTCCGGCGTTGGAAAATTTACATACCAGTTTGCTCGGCAAAGCGGCGCAGTTAAATGACATAGTAAAAACAGGGCGTACCCATTTAATGGATGCCATGCCGCTGACGTTTGGGCAAGAGATCGGTGGTTGGGCAAGTCAAATAGAAAGTAATTATGTTCGATTGCAATTATTGTTGCCTCAATTATTACAGCTTGCGCAAGGTGGTACGGCCGTGGGAACGGGTGTAAATGCTCCGGAAAATTTTGCGCAGATTTTCACACAACATTTAAATAAAAATAGTGGATTGTCTTTTACACCGGCGGATAACTTTTTTGCGTTGATCAGTGCGCAAGACACAGCCGTGGCTATTTCAGGTTCGTTAAAAACACTGGCAGTCAGTTTGATGAAAATCGCTAACGATTTGCGATGGATGAATTCAGGCCCACTCGCCGGTATTGCTGAAATTAATTTACAGGCATTACAACCCGGTTCATCTATTATGCCGGGAAAAGTGAATCCGGTTATTCCTGAAGCAGTATGCATGGTGTGTGCACAGGTAATCGGAAACGATGCGAGCATTAGTATTGCAGGGCAATCCGGTAATTTTCAATTAAACGTTATGTTGCCACTGATTGCTTACAACTTATTGCAGTCGATAGAGCTGTTGAGCAATGCTTGCAATCAATTAGCGGAAAACACTATTGCCAGCTTTACAGTCAATCAAAATATCTTGGATAAATCACTCGTGCGCAATCCTATTTTGGTGACGGCGCTTAATTCTATTATTGGTTACGAACAAGCTGCTGCAATTGCCAAAAAAGCTTATGCAGAAAATCGTGCGATCATAGATGTCGCAGAAGAGGAAACAGAAATCAGTCGCGCAGAATTGGAAAATTTATTGAATCCAAAACGCTTAACAGGTCAAACATGATTAACGCAAACTCACATTCAACTTATCTACTACGGCTGCCCAATCAGCGTCACAGATAATTTGTTCACGCAGAAATTTGGCTTGTGTTGGGGTCCAAAAAGGCGCTTCAGAGAGTTTAATCTGTGGATCCAAAGGACGATTAGACTTGATGAATGCTTGAATGTCCGCGTCAGAAGACGGTAAGCCGAGCTGAGCGAACAAATTGGCGTCGGAGTGAAGATTGTTTTCCATAGCGTGTTCCTCTTGATTCATCGAATGTAGCAGTCGTGAATCCAGTATTACACAAATGGTGAGTAAAAATATCTGGTTAATGATTATGGCTAGCCTGACCAGGGTTTTAAATTCTCTATGGCAATAATTTTTCCAGTGTCGCGTTTTATTAAAACAACCATAGGAGTTTCATTGGCGTTGAGTGGCAAAAAAGCGTCTGCGTCGGGGTATTTGATCAAACTATTTTTTACACGCTTGGGATCATTAAATTGATTAAGCAGGGATAGGTCCTGAGCTTGTGCTTTTATTAGTTCCAATTGGTTAGAAAGTGGTTCATAAAAATCCGCTCGTTCTATGAACAAAACTCCATTCCTGAGCCCTTCAAAAAGTGAGGGTTTTTCTTCACTGTTCGGTTGTCGAACTGCAACCCATTGTGGGCCAAAGATTCCAGGACTTTGATAGTCGCTTTTGGCTTTTTCCATATACATATGATGCATTTGATAAGCTTGAACAACATGAAATGAATTTTCATGTAGCGCGATCCAAACGGGGCGTCCTTGAGCGATTATGTGAATTCCATAGACAAAAGCACTGAGTTGTATGAGCACAATTGTTGCGAGATCATACTTCAATGATTTTTTGCCTTGTTTGCAAACTGCGAGGGTTAATAGCGGGCCTGCAACTACATCAACACCGAGAAGCAGTAACACTATTGATGCAACTCCAATAGCTTGTTCCAAAGGTGACGGGTACCAAACTAAAAAAATGATACCCGTTGCGGTTAATCCTAAAGCGACTGAAACAGCCAAATGTATTAAAAATCCACGCAGGCGATATGACATGTTAATGACTCAATGGTTATGTCTAGAAAACTATGAGATTAGCATGATAAAAACTATTAACAAGTCGCCAGTTTTTCTTCCGAAGAGATAGTAAATTTTTTCAGTTCGGATTTGAATGCTGCTATCAAATAATCTACATCCGCTCCTGAGCGAGCGGCAATACGGAAATACTGTTCGCTGGAGCCCATTTTGTTGCCACAGTTGCGAATAAAACAACTGTGATTCTGCAAAATCAAATCCCGTAATCGGGTGCCGTTAATATCGTCGCGCAATTTCACAAAAATAAAATTGGAGTGAGTGGGGTAAACCGTAAATTCCGGCAATTCTTTGAAACGTTTGGACAAATAAACAGCGTCAGCAATAGTTTTCATGCGGCTTTCATGATACCGACTCTGTTCATTTTTTATTAAATGCAGCAGCATTTCGGTAATGCCATTCACATTCCAATAAGGCAGATGTTTGCGCATTTTAGCGATATTGGTGGTGTTGCTTATAGCAAAACCCATACGCAAACCGTGCAGTCCAATATTTTTGCCCAGACTTTTTAATACCCAGGCATTCGGGTAGTCGGCAACATCGTTTTTCACGGAAGGTGGATTTATGCCTGAAAAATCGATGAAAGATTCGTCAATAATAATATTGTCCAGTTCGGGTAGCTGTTCTATCACCCACAAAATTTGTTCGCGTGACAGAATAGAACCTGTTGGGTTGTTGGGGTTGCAGATCACCAGATTGCGCGCACGCGATGCTTTTACTTTTTCTACTAACTGATCGGGGCTGAGATATTGGTTGAGTGCATCCTCATATCGATATGTATGTAATTCGATTCCTAATCCCTGTGGTTCTTCAATCCAGCGTCCAAATGAGGGCACAGGCACGAACAAGCTTTTTTTGATAAAGATTGAGTTCAACCAGGAAATAATTTCGGTAGAGCCGTTACCTGCGACAATAGTGGCAGGATTTTTAATATCGGAAAACTCTGCAATATTTTCTGAAATATTTTCGTTTGAACCTGGATAGTATTTCAGTGCATAAGTGATTTTTTCCTGCAGTTTGTCCATAATTTCCGCAGGTGGGAAGTAAGGGTTTACTGGAATACAATAATCACGCAAGTTATTAATTTCGGTGAATTGTTTTGTCAGGCTTGCATAAGAAGGATTATGAGTGGTTTTTGCAAAAAGACCGGTATCAAAATGCTGGGGCGAATTGAATTTATTGCCGTTCATAGGAATATCTCTGTGGATTAAGTTCCGCGACGATAGAGTGATAAATGTTTTCAGATTTTTTATTCCTGAAAATAGCGCCTGCGCTGCCCCGTAAACAGATGGAAGCAAACAATCGATAAAGTTTCAGGGATATAAAAATTGAATCTCAATTATTATTGGTTTTGTTGAGCATGCCGTTTTATGTTGCGCTCGGGGCCAATCTAATAGATTGATTCCAAGCAAGCAAAACTCACTTTTTGATTTGTGACCAAGATCATGGATTTATCGGAGCTTGGAATCAGGAGTCGATTCTTACGCCGGCTATTTTTTCAATATAGCGAACGAAACTCGGATCCTCACCTAATAACAGTTTTGGTAGTTGTGCACGAAAGTGAGGTTTGTGACACCACTCCATGATGTAGTCTTCCCATGAATTCCATCGGCGAGCTTGTTTGGCCGACATATCATCTTCGAACAGTAACAAATAGGCGCGTTCGAAAAGTGATGTCAGCATGGTGAAAATAATCAACAAGCGTTCTTTTTGTTCTTCTGTTAGCGGTGGTGTTTCTTCGGTAGAAAACAAACGCAAATCAGGATGTTCCAATGCGACTTTGAGAAAATCCTGATAGTTGTCTGAAAGCAATTGATAGACTTCTTCCTCTTCATTTTCGCGTTCTTTTCGTTGCTCAAACAGAAACACAAAAATAGCCAGAGGCAAACCTATTACCGTGACTACATAACTCATCATTTCCCAATTTTCTAACATGATCATTCCACCTTGGCAGGTTTAATCCTGAGCTTCCATTTGTTCGCGAATGTAGGCAAATAATTTGCGAGCACTGGCTGCGGGTTTATTTTCCTCTTTTTCTTTTTGAGCGCTACGAATTAATTGGCGCAAATGCTGTACATCCATTCCTGGATAGGCAGTGACTAATTGCTGAAATGCATTTTTGTCATTTTCAATTAATAAATCGCGATAACGCTCGACCTGATGTTGTCGATGAATATGTTGATCACTACGATTTTGCATTTTATCAACCGCAGCCTGAATCTCTTCATGGTTGCCTTCGCGCATTAATCGCCCTATATATTGAATTTGTCGACGACGAGCTTCTTTAGGAGGCATTTTACGTGCAATATAAATGGCGTCGAGCATTTCATCGGACAAAGGAATATTGGCCAATTGTTTTTCATTCATGTCAACCATACGTTCACCCAATGCTTGCAGTGCGTGCATATCACGTTTGACTTGTGATTTGCTTTTTATGTAGTCATCAGGATTAATGTCGTCGTACTTGTATACCATTTTATTCGTCTTCCTCAAAACGATTCGCCACCAGAGATTGAATGGCGTTAAGTGCAGCATCGGCATCGTTGCCTTCAATACTGACTTCAATTTGTGAGCCGCAGCCTGCTGCCAATAACATAATCGACATAATACTTTTTCCGTCTACCCAATTGCTGGCAAGGGTATTTCGCAACTGAATTTTTGCAGAAAATTGCGCGCACAAAGTCGCCAGTTTTGCTGCTGCACGGGCGTGCAGGCCGCGTTTATTAATGATGTCGAGTATTTTGCTGGGCATCTTTATGTGTGTTTGTGTTTGTTAATATCGCGATGGCGTACTTGCACATCATTAAATTTACTGGCGAAATAATTTTTTAGAGATTCACTTAAATAAACCGATCGATGTTGCCCGCCGGTACAGCCAATCGCAATGGTAATATAGCTGCGATTATTGGCTTGGTAACGAGGTAACCAACGCGTTAGATAATCGCGAATGTCTGCCAACATTTCACCAACCAGTTTTTCGCTTTCCAAAAAATCAATCACCGGTTTATCTTGACCGGTAAGTGGGCGTAAATCGGCTTTCCAATGTGGATTGGGTAAACAGCGTGCATCAAAAACCAAATCGGCGTTGACCGGTATGCCATGTTTGAAGCCAAAAGATTCAAACAAAATCGCCATGGTGGATTCTTGTCGGCCAACCACACGTTCTTTAACCAAATCACGAAGTTCATGCAACGTCAGATGGCTGGAGTCAATAATCTGGTCGGCAGTATCTCGAATCGGCTCCAATAATTTTTGTTCTGCTGCAATTGCTTCTGCCAGGCTGGTGTTGCTGTCGGACAATGGATGTTTGCGTCGGGTTTCACTAAAACGTTGAATTAAAACCGATGAAGTTGAATCCAGAAAAATGGTGTGAAAAGCAAGCTGTGCTTCTTTTAATGTGCCGATCATTTGCGGGAACATGGCCAGATCTTGCCATGCATTGCGCACGTCAATACCTATAGCGAATTTCAGTTTGTCATCTTTATGAATATGAATTTGTGCAACCAGTGCCGGTAATAAGCTGACAGGCAAATTATCAATGCAGTTGTAGCCTACATCTTCCAACACATGCAGTGCGGTAGTTTTTCCTGAACCCGATAAACCACTGACAATTACCAGTTGCATTTTGTACTCCGCCGACAGCAAAACAAATTAATTTTTTGCAACTTCAGATGTTACCGCTTTAAATAAGTCTTCATTATTACTGGCGTTGCGTAAGCTTTCGCGGAAATCTTCGTTAGACAATGCGCCAGCAAGAGCAGCAAGATATTGAAGGTGCTCATCTTTTGCATCTTCCGGTGCCAACATGGCAAATAAAATATCAACCGGTTCCCCATCCATCGCATCAAATTCGATTGGATCTGCCAAGGTGATGACTGCGCCCAGTGTTTGTTGGCAATTTTCAACCCGGCAATGAGGTATGGCAATCCCCTGTCCAATACCAGTGGAACCCAAACGCTCGCGTGCAATCAGACGACGAAATAATTCATCGGCATCAATTCCCTGAACATCAGCGGCAATAGTGTTGGCGAGTATTTCCAGTGCTCGTTTTTTACTGCTTGCTTCCAGTCCGCAGAGTGTGCGATCTGGTGTAAGAATATTTTTAATTTGCATGATTAATGGTTTCGCATTTTCTCTTTGTG
>CAZICR010000107.1:0-9014 GCA_964537795.1 uncultured Cellvibrionaceae bacterium
CTGAACTACAGGTTTTTGTTTTATGACTCCACGCAAGATTCTCGTCACCAGCGCTCTTCCCTATGCAAATAGTGATCTGCATCTAGGGCATATATTGGAGCAAACACAAACGGATATATGGGTCAGATTCCAACAATTACGCGGACATGACTGCAGCTATTTCTGCGCAGATGATGCGCACGGCACAGCGATAATGTTGAAGGCCGAAGAAAAAGGCATTACGCCGGAAGAACACATCGCCAATATCAAACGTGATCATGAACAAGTATCACGGGCTTTCCATATTAACTTTACCTGTTATCACACTACCCATTCGGAAGAAAATCGCGAATTATCCTATTTGATTTATGAGCGATTACAAAACAATGGGCATATAGCCAGCCGTAAAATTACTCAGGCTTACGACCCAGAAAAAGAATTGTTTTTGGCTGATCGTTATATCAAAGGCACTTGCCCTAAATGTAAAGCAGAAGATCAATACGGTGATAATTGCGAAAAATGTGGTGCAACTTATTCGCCGATGGATTTGATCAATCCCAAATCCGCCATTTCCGGGGCAACCCCTGTTGCACAGGAATCCGAGCATTTCTTTTTTACATTACCTGCATTTACTGATTTTTTAAAAACCTGGACACGTGCGGGCCACTTGCAAGATGAAGTCGCCAACAAAATGGCAGAATGGTTGGATGGCGGTTTACAAGAATGGGATATTTCACGCGATGCACCTTATTTTGGTTTTGAAATTCCCAATCAACCCGGCAAATTTTTTTATGTCTGGTTGGATGCCCCTATAGGTTATATCGCCTCATTAAAACATTACGCGGATGCACGCGGTGAAAATTGGTTGGATTATTGGAAACCGGATTCCACCACCGAGGTTTATCATTTTATCGGCAAGGATATTGTCAATTTTCACGCACTCTTCTGGCCAGCCATGTTGCACTCCGCCAATTTGCGTACACCGACTAAAATTTGCGTGCATGGATTTGTTACGGTTAATGGCACCAAGATGAGTAAATCGCGCGGTACATTTATTAATGGACAAACTTATCTTGAGTATTTGAATCCTGAATATTTGCGTTATTACTTCGCCGCCAAATTAACTGGCGCCGTTGATGATATAGATTTGAATCTTGACGATTTTATTCAACGCGTGAATAGCGACTTGGTTGGAAAAGTGGTCAACATTGCCAGCCGTACTGCAAAATTTATTCAAAATGCAGGCGGTATTTTATCGACAGAAATGGCCAATCCTGATTTGTGGAAACAAGCAGTTGATGCCGGTGAAACTATCGCAGCACATTACGAAGCGCGTGATTACAGTAAAGCCATGCGCGACATTATGGCAATTGCCGACGCCGCCAATGAATATATAGCCGCCGAAGAACCCTGGAAGCTTGCTAAACAACCGGGTGCAGAAGCAAAAACCCAGGCAGTTTGTACCATGGGAATAAATTTATTCCGCGTGTTACTCACTTATTTAAAACCGGTTTTACCGGCCATGACTGCCGAAGCCGAAAAATTTCTGGGTGAAACATTAACCTGGAATGCACCCATTCAATTCCGCAGCGGTAACAAAATAAATGAATTCAAACCGCTGATGACACGTGTTGAAAAAGAAAAAGTGGATGCCATGCTAGAAGCCAGTAAAGAAGTAATCGCCAATTTAAAACCAAAAGCTACTGGTCCATTAGTAGATGACCCCATTGCATCTGAAATTGAATTTGCCGACTTTGCCAAAGTCGATTTACGCATTGCCTTAATTGCCAATGCAGAACATGTTGAAGGCTCTGATAAGTTATTGCGTTTGACCTTGGATTTGGGCGGTGAAACCCGCAATGTTTTTTCCGGAATTAAAAGCGCTTATGACCCAAAAGATTTGATCGGAAAATTAACAGTGGTAGTCGCCAATTTAAAACCGAGAAAAATGAAATTCGGCATGAGTGAAGGCATGGTGTTAGCCGCAGGCCCCGGTGAAAAAGAAATTTATTTATTGGAACCCCACGCAGGCGCAAAACCCGGGCAAAGAGTAATGTAATTGATGAATGGGAACATAATGCCTGAAATTCAGGTTCCTATTAAATTACCTCCAGGAAGTATCGACGAGCTAATGTCGCTGATGCAAATTGGTGAAAGCGTTGCGATTATTGTTGATGATAGCAAGGATGATAAAAAAGAGCCTTGTAAGCGTATTTATTTGCACGCTTTTAGTGGCGCACGTGATACAGCATCTGTCATGCAATTTAAAACTGCTATGGCAGCCCATAAGACTGCAGGCACAAATGGCCCCAGCGGTGATGAGTGCCTACTTTATACTGGACACGTTGGTATTTCCTTTGAATCGAAAACCCCTATTTACGGTTTCAATCCTGATACAGGAAGCTTGCCGGGATGGTTAGTTATAGAACGATTAAAACAAAAAGAGGTCTTTTATGAGCCTTATCCAGGAATAGTAACGGATGACACCTCAGTGTTTAACAAGGCAAAAGCTCTAAAATTAAAATATAAAATTCTTGAGTATGTTTACCCTGAATCTGAATTCAACAAAATCAAAGCTGCATTTAATAAATCAAAAATGAATACAGGGCTCACCTATAGCTTTCCTGGTCAAGGAGGCGATTGTAATTGTGCTACGTGGCCAGAAAAAATAGGACTTTCACTCCCCCATTCAGATGGACAAATGAGAGAATATATAGAGAGTTTTAAAAACAATGAGCAAAGAATAATGGGGGATTGCTGTGAACAATAATGACTTTATCCAAGAAATTGATGAAATAGTTAAAATTGCAAAGCAAATAAATACTGGAGCATATGACGGCAACTTGGTAGATGAATATCTAAATAAACTGGATTCACTTTTAAGAAAAGGATGGGATTACGCATTTTATCGAGAAAACGAAATTAATGAATCAATGCTGCCAGATCGGTACCTGAAACAAAGAAATCAAATAATAGAAAACTTACAAATCAAACTGGGGCGGTGTGCAGTCAAATACCGTTCTGCCATCCCGAATTCGCCCTCAGATAAGAGAGCGATTGCGGAGTATTATGAGACTTTTGATGAGCTGATTCGTGTAAATGGTGGAATTATAGGGTTAGATCCTGATTCCGAACTGCCAGACGAATTAATGCCTAAAGAATACGTAGATTTTTGGCTAAAAGGACATTGATTCACATTTGTAAATCCGGCAATTTGTATTGCCGGATTATCTGGTAATTACTGATAAAGCTTTGGTAATTCATCTTCAAATAAAACTGCAGCATCTTCTTTGAACTTAATAAAATCTGCCGTTTCCGGATGGCCTTTATAAGGCACATAAAAATGTTTCTGGTTGTATCCCCCTTTGTTTGCATTACGCCAAACCATGGCATAAACAATGCGTCGGGTTTTGGCATTTGCCAATATACCTTTCAACAAATGTTGGGTATAAAAATTTTTCATGGAAACCGATTCATTCCCGCCTTCTGTCAGAGCAGCCAGTTTATTTTTGGCATCCGCAATGGTGATGAGTTGTTCCAAACTATTGCTAAAAATAACCAGCTGTTCCTCCACAGGTGTTTTATTAGCTTCGTGTCCTAAATCCCAATAATCATCCAAGCCCAGAATATCCACATAATTGTCGCCGGGATAACCCCACAAATAATCGCGAACAAAATTGGTAGTATCAATACGGGAGCGATCAGGTGAATAAGCAATAATTAAATTCTGTTGATTCTTTTCACGTAGATAATCAACAGTGAACCGAAAAAGTTTAATGTAATTTTCTTCTGTGGTATTGCCTTTCCCCCACCAGAACCATTCGCCGTTGTGTTCATGCCATGGACGGAAAATAACCGGTATCCAAACACTTTGTCCATCGGCTTTTTTTATTTTTAATTGCTCGTTAAATGCGATAAATTTGTCCAGCGACTCGACGAATTTTTTGTGTAACTTCCCTCCGGGAATAATTTCATGTACAGCTTGGGCTTTATTATCATTATGCAAACCACCTGTAACAGGATTGGTGATATGCCAACTGATAGTAATAACTCCACCTCGCGAAAAACCGGCTTTAATTGAATCGCGAATCAAATCAAAGCTCACCCCATCCACATTGGCAGATTCAGAAAGTTCGATTCTTCCCACATCCCATCCATACAAAGCCGGAAAAGATCCAGAGCTGGCTTTAACATCCGACATATCAGGTAACTTTTCCCAATCGTAGCCATAGGCCAAGGAATCTTGATGACCAAACAAAAAAGCCTTGCCCTGTAACTTACCCAAATTTTTATAAAGTGCCTGTGTTTCAGGAGTTACCTGGGCACTGGATACTTCCCTATCAACAGGAACAGCCGTACAACTGACCGAACAGATCAACCCAACAAATAAAATAAACTGTCGCATATGAGCTCCTGAATTTTCTGCTTATGATTTTTTGAACAACCGGACTTTGCCACATGAAAACGATTACATCAATAGCTATAACAAAATCAATAGAACTTCCGAACCTATAGTTTTGATTAGCTAAAGTCATTAATGCAACCGATTACATATTTACAATAATTGACCCGCAATCTGTCAGCATAGGCACTACACTTGAACCTTGATTCCGACTAACAATAACCAGAGGCATCAATGCATCCAGAGAATATAAACAAGATTGATCGACGGGAAATAATTAAATATCTCGCACTGGCTTCAGGTTTGGCACTTATGCCAAGCAGCCTCGAATCAATCGCCAGCAGCTTTTCCAAACCGACTGATTTGGGACGGCTCGGTAAAAAAGGCCTACTAAACCAAGAGCAACTGGAGTTATTAGCTGACATCAGTGATGTCATAATTCCAACAACCGATACACCCGGAGCACTGGCGGCAAGAGCACACGAATTTATCAATCAATTCGCTGTCACTTGTTTGGATGTGAATGAACAAAATCAAATCATCACAACCCTGAATAAAATAGCAAATGCAGCCGGAAAAAATTCCAGCACCGACTTCAAACAATTGTCACTTGCGCAAAAAATTCAATTACTGACAGAAATTGAACAGGCCAAATCACCTTTCACACAAAGCGACAGAGCTGATTTCAAGCAACTAAAAGCATGGGTAGTATTTGCTTACTACACATCCGAAATCGGTGCGACTCGGGAACTTTCGTATCTCGCAATTCCCGGTGGCTACAAAGGAAATGTGAAATTCAGCAGTGTTGGTAAGGCTTGGGCCTTAAGTCAATAATTTTTTAAAGAAAATAATATGTCAAATATTCTCATAGCAAAATCACACACTATTTTTGATGCCATAGTCGTAGGTTCGGGTATATCCGGTGGCTGGGCAGCGAAAGAATTATGCGAAAAAGGTTTGAAAACTTTAATCGTTGAACGCGGTCGCATGGTAGAACATCGCAAGGATTATATTGGCGAAGGTGTCAGAACTTGGGAAATGCCATTCCGTGGAAAATTAGAAAAAAAATTACTTGATGAAGAATTTTTTGTGCAAAAAAAATGTTATGCATTTACTGACGCCACCAAACATTTTTTTATGAATGATAAGGATTACCCCTATAGCACACCAAAAGATAAACCCTTTGATTGGATTCGTGGCAATCAATTCGGTGGCAAATCACTCTTGTGGCACAGACAATCCTATCGCTGGAGCGAACATGATTTTACTGCCAACACAAAAGATGGGCAGGGTGTGGATTGGCCCATTCGCTATAAAGATATTGAAAAATGGTACGACCATGTTGAAGTTCATGCAGGCATCAGTGGATCAAAAGAACATCTGGACATTTTACCGGACAGTCAATTTTTACCGCCATTTGAAATGAATGCTGTTGAAAAAGAAATGAAAGCGCGCATTGAAAAAAAATGGTCAACACGCAAATTGATTATAGGCCGATGTGCACATTTATCTGTGCCAGCAGCTCATCATATAGATCAAGGTCGCGTGCAATGTCAGGCGCGTAATGAATGTCAAAAAGGTTGCTCATTCGGTGCATTTTTTTCTACGCAAAGTTCAACGCTGCCTGCTGCACAAAAAACCAGCAATCTCAGTATAGTCACCAACGGCATTGTTCACAGCGTGATTTATGATCCTAAAACCAATCGCGCCACCGGAGTTCGTGTGATTGATGCTGAAACTCTGGAAACACGCGAATATTTTGCAAAAATAATTTTTTTATGCGCATCGACATTAGGCACTACACAAATAATGTTGAATTCAAAGAGTGAATCTTTTCCAAATGGAATCGCGAATTCTTCAGGTGTCCTGGGTCATTACTTAATGGATCATTTATATGGCTCCGGGGCGATAGGTCAAGTTGACGGATTTGAAGACGAATATTATTCCGGTCGTCGCCCTACAGGTTTGATCATGCCAAAATTCAGAAACTATACTGAAAAAACTGATAAATTTTTACGTGGTTATTCTTTGACGGGTAGTGCAGTACGCGAGGGCTGGGAAGCTGTAAGTCATCGCGATGGCATAGGTGCAAATTTTAAAGCGGCGATTCGCAGTGCAGGTGGTTGGACTTTTGGTTTGAATGGCTCCGGGGAAATGTTGCCGCGATATGAAAATCAGGTGTCATTGCATCCAACACTTAAGGATAAATGGGGCATGCCGCAACTTCATATTGAGTGCAGCTATTCTGAAAACGATATGAAAATGCTGCATGATATCGCCGACACAGCAGCAGAAATTCTGGAAGCTATCGGCGTCAAAAATGTTACCAAACACGTTCGTGCATTAAGTGGTTGGAACCCTGGATTGTCGATTCATGAAATGGGCACAGCGCGTATGGGTAAAGATGCCAAAACATCTGTATTAAACGCATGGAATCAAGCGCATGATGTACCCAATTTATTCGTCACTGATGGTGCTTGCATGAGCTCATCTGCTGCGCAGAACCCATCTCTGACCTATATGGCGATTACGGCGCGTGCAGCTAATTACGCAGCCGAACAATTAAAATCAGGCAAGATTTAATCTTGTCAGCGCTTCACCATATTCAATACAAAATGCGGTCTTTAAAAAACAACTGGAGAACAAAAATGAAATTTTTAATCATAAAGGTTTTTGCTATGGCCATGATAACCAGTATAGGTTCATCGGTTTTTGCCGCAGAAAAACCCACATCACCACAACTCAGCGTGCAATTGTGGTCGGTAAAGGATGATGTCACTGCAGATTTTGAAGGCACTTTAAAAAAATTGGCGGCGATGGGATTTGATGGTGTTGAATTCGCTGGCAACTTTGGTGCTTATGCAAACGATCCAAAAGGGTTGAAAAAATTTCTGGATAAAACCGGATTAAAAGCATCAGGCGCACACGTGCATTTCGATAAACTGGCACCGGACACTATTGATGCGACTATCGCCTTTTACAAAACTATTGATTGCAAATATTTAATCATTCCTATGGATAAACGCGCTTTTACTGTTGACGGTGCAAAACAAGTCGCTGATGACTTGAAAAAAGTTCAAGCAATATTGTCCAAACACGGAATGCATACGGGCTATCACAATCACAAACAGGAAATGGAAGGCGAAACAGATAAAACTCCTTGGGATGTGATTGGAAAAAACACTGGCTCTGATGTAGTACTGCAACAAGATGTGGGTTGGACTGAAGTGGCAGGAAAAAATCCGGTTGATTTTGTAAAAGCTTACCCGGGCAGAACTATTACCACTCATTACAAAGCAGCGGCACCGGAAAAAGGCAATAATGAAAATCCAATTATTGGACAAGATACCACTGATTGGAAATCACTGATCATGGCCAATAAAACCGTTGGCGGTACTTTGTGGTTGGTAGTTGAGCAGGAAGTTTATCCTGAAGGTATGACACCCATGCAAAGTGTTGAAGCATCATTAAAAGGTTTGAAAAAAATTATTGCGGAAACAAAATAATTTTTTCATCACTGTTTTAATCCAGGCTCTTCCACAACAGAAGAGCCTGTTAATACTTAGCGGGTTAATATTTCAAGAGTATGGAGTGATCAACCGGCCCTAAAGATCCATCATCTTCCGGGTTCGCCAATTCAATTACTTTTCGCGCTGAAAGATTCAATAATTTTAATTTCGATTCAAAATAAAAATTAAATATAGCGTCTGCTTTGCCATCTTTCTGAATAATTTTGAGACCTTTAGTCAATCTCTCTGCCAATACCGGGGCAGAAGGACTCACGTAAAAATAGACGGGTAAGTTCATGTGTAGCAATAGGTGTTTTTCCGGAACCAGATTTTTTATAGGTTTTTGATCAATATGATAGGTTCCTTCAATTTCGATAGCCGCCAAGGGAACATAGACATATCTTTTTCCTATCAGCATTTTAAATAACACACTGCTGCCTGTAGTTTCATAAACAGAAATTTGATTGTGTTCATAAATATACCCTTCCCAACCCCGGCCTAAACCCATAGGAATTTTGCGCAGATCATCCAATGTGTTTACCTTATCAAACAAGGGCTGATTCTCTTCCAGTATCAGTGGAATTCTGTAACCCATAAATCCATTAAGTATCGGCGCATCAACCAGTAACATTCCATTTCTTACGCCGATTTTTTTGGGGAACCCAACCAATCGATCAATATTAACCCGCTCACCCACAACCAAAAGCTCATGTTTTCTATTGGAGCTTATTTCTTCCTGCACAAACTGGATCTTGTAGTCGCCGTATTCATCTTGCGTGGCCATTAACGCAGCATCGATTAATTTCAGGTAATAACTTTCGTCAAAACCGGGAGAATTGCCCAGATATTTCACCCTGTCTTCTGCAACCAGATGGAAACTGAAAATAAGCAGTAAAAAAGAAAGATAACGACCACGCATAAGGAGATCCCATTTGTCATCCAGAACAAGATTAGTTGAACTTTCCGGAATATAAAGTGAGCGATATAACAGTAGACTGGACCAGCCAATAAAAAAGGCAGCTCATCACTGAACTGCCTTTAGCTGTTTGGTGCACCCGGAGGGATTCGAACCCCCGACCAAGTGGTTCGAAGCCACCTACTCTATCCAGCTGAGCTACGGATGC
>CAZICR010000108.1:0-9001 GCA_964537795.1 uncultured Cellvibrionaceae bacterium
CTCGGCTATACAAGAAGACAGTCCGTCCTGGGGTGTCAATTGCAATCAGGATAATTTTGAAATTACCCAAATATTGGCAACCAACAGCTCTTCCAACTCCAGTTCAAGTTCAACCTCTACTGACTCCAGTGTTTCAAGCTCTTATGGAACCAATGATATTACTGTTGTGGCTCAACCCTATAACGTTGGTGCTGTCTATATTTTCAGACGAAACAACCAAACCTGGGCACAGGAAGCCTATGTAAAACCCATGACATCACTGGTTCACATAAACACAAATACCCAGCTCAATTTTGGTGAATCACTTGCTCTCTCCGGTGATGGCAAAACGCTCGCGGTAGGCACCACCAATGATCTTGTGGTCTTTATTGATACTAATAATGTTACACACTTCAATAATTCCAGCACACCGGAATGTTTGAGTTACAACTCACTGGCATCATCAAGCAGCTCATCAAACTCAACATCGCTCTCGTCTTCCAGTTCAAGCTCGTCAAGTGTCAAAACTTGGGGAGGCACACAATCGGGCGCCGTTTATACATTCATACGCACAGAGGAAGGCTGGAAGACCGAGGCCTGGATAAAAGCTGCCAACAGTAATTCAGGCGATGCTTTTGGAACACATCTGGCCTTGTCACAAGATGGCAATACTTTGGCGGTGGGTGCGGTGGGTGAAGATAGCCCTGCCACAGGCATCAATGGTAATGGCGATAGTAATGGCTGTTACTACTTCAACGATCAAGTAATTACGCCGGACGATAGTTGTGCCAAATCCCCAACCTATTTTTTGAACAACGGAGCTGCCTATGTATTCACACGGAATGCAGGAATTTGGGGACAAGAGGCTTACCTGAAACCAGGCAGCCAATTCCCGAACGCACTGTTTGGAGTGGCAATAGATTTATCGAATGACGGCTCTACCCTTGCGGTAGGAGCAACTGGCGACGCCAATAACATCATTGGCGTAATCAATCAGGCCGCCCAATATAACAATGACACGCATTTTGCCAATTCGGGCGCTGCTTATGTATTTACACGCTCTGGAACCAACTGGTCCCAACAAGCTTATATCAAACCGCAAGTCGTTTTACCGGGATATCAATTTGGAAATGACGTAAAACTTTCAGGTGACGGAAGTATTCTTGCCGTTAATTCGCTGCTTGAGTCCAGTAATAGCATTGGTATAAATGGCAACCCGGGTGATGTTAGCGCGATTGGCGCAGGTGCCATGTATATTTTCAAACGTGATTCAACGCAATGGTCACAATCAGCTTATGTAAAAGCCAGCGACACCAAAGCACAAGACAGATTTGGTGCACATGCCACACTGTCTGATGACGGCAAAACCCTTGCGGCCGGTGCACATCGCAAAGCAGGAGCTGCGTCATCCAATAGTAGCTCTTCTGTTTCGGCAGAAGCAGCTGGTGGCGTCTATATTTACTAAACCATCCACTCAACCCAATCAAAGGACGCTTTCGCGTCCTTTTTTATTCGCATTTGATTGACAGACATATCTACAAATGATTTATTCCGCTCTCCATCAATAAAGGAGACAGGACATGTCTAACAATAACCCTTATCAAATTCCACAAAGTAATTTGGAAACACCACAACCTTCATCGCACTCATTAAACCCTGACTGGAAAATAGATGATGTGATTAATGAATCTTGGCAATTGACCAAAGGTTTCAAAGCACCTTACTGGGGCGCATTAATTATTTATATTGTTATTGCAATGATTGCCAGCGCTGTAATGGGCTTTATTGCGAGTGATTCGATTATGTTAACAATTATTTCCCAGTTGATTCAGGGGTTAATTACTTACCCATTAGCTGCCGGATTAACCATGATTGCAGTCCGACAAAGCGTTGGTTTACCTTGCAATGCAACCATGATTTTTAATTATTACCCAAAAACCATCCCGATCTTTTTGATGTATTTATTAATGATTCTATTGATTGTTGTGGGTATGTTATTGCTGATCATTCCAGGAATTTATCTTGCAGTAGCTTACTGTTTTGCACTGATTTTATTAGTTGATAAAAACTTGGGGATTTGGGAAGCATTGGAAACTTCTCGTTTGGCTGTCACCAAATGCTGGTTCAGAACTTTCGGATTTTTCATTATTATGACTGTAATTGTTGTGATCAGTATAATCCCATTGGGTATAGGTTTAATCTGGAGTTTACCTTTCGCCACTTTGGGCATGGCAGTGATTTACCGTAGTTTGTTTGGCGTTAGTCAAACCAATTAATAGAAAACACACTTGCCGAAATATTTTCGGCAAGTGTGTTCATCCAGCAAAAATTAAATGCGCCAATCCAACTTTAATCCCCGTACATTTTCTTCAGCCACATATTCAGCACAGATCCACAAGTCCCCCACAGCTACTAAGTTTTCACCTTAATAAATTAAAGGGATCAAATCCCGCAACCAAGGCTCCAATCCAAATTCCTGTAAACATTTTTTTAAAGTTTGCGAGTGGTTGCGCCCTACCGGCCGGCAACGTTCA
Source organism: uncultured Cellvibrionaceae bacterium (assembly GCA_964537795.1). Lineage (GTDB taxonomy): Bacteria > Pseudomonadota > Gammaproteobacteria > Pseudomonadales > Cellvibrionaceae > Cellvibrio. Next base: position 2,514 of record CAZICR010000108.1, read on the forward strand.
CCACCTTGTCGATTCTTTATATGAATATCAGGTAAATCTGCGCGCAAGAATTTTGCTGATGTATCGGCTATACACTCAACCATGGTCAATTTTAATTCGGGCAGCAACAATGGCAGTGCAAAAACTCTATCTTGATAAACTCGCAGCGATACATTTCCCCATTGCAAGTTAATACTTGAATCAGTTTTTTCTGAAAAAATTTGCAATCTAATCTGTTGCCAATGCTGTTGCTCAGGAATTGAATAGCCTTGAATTGATAGCCAATAACGCAATAAGTTATGCTGCCTTGGAATAGACAATCCCGAAAAATACTTTCTACTAATACTTTGTCCTATGCGTTCATCACGTAAATCTATTGTTTGCAGATCGGCTACTGCCATTTCGGTTAACAGGGTTTCGGTTTCGGCAAAAAGCTGAGCGGTTTGATTCCATTTTTTTGGTAGTCCCGGCCAATGTTGTTGCAACAATGGCATCACATGTAAACGCAAATAATTCCGGTCATACTTATCTAAAAGATTACTTTCATCCTCAATCCATTCCAGTCCATGTTGTTTGGCATAAGCCAGTAAATCTGATCGGGTAAAGGATAAAAGCGGCCTGTAAATTATAGCATTGCCAAAACTGCGCTCTGTGGCAATTCCCGACAAACCTTTGACGCCAGTACCGCGCAACAATCGCAACAACATGGTTTCCGCTTGATCATCCGCATGATGCGCCGTGAACAAAGCATCGCCTGCCGCAAGGTATTTTGCAAAAACCTCATAACGCGCAGAACGTGCAGCATCTTCAACACCCTTTCCCTGATTTTCTACCCGGACTTTTTCAGAAACACATTGAATACCCCGCAATTGGCAAAAAGTTTCACAATGTTTTTGCCAGGCATGGGCATTAGGAGAAATCTGATGATTAATATGAATCGCAGAAATAGTGACAGGTAAATTTTTTGATAAGAGTAAATGCAAAAGTACAGTAGAATCCAAACCACCACTAAAACCTACCCACCAGATATTTTTGGCATCAAGATTGATTTCGGGTAAATCGATGTTGATTTTATTTAATAGCTCAGTAGATTGGCGCATACTATTTTGCAAGATTGAATTCAGGTTTAACGCATTATGACACAAATAATTCCTTACGGTTTCTGGACGTCGCCTATTACCAGCGACTATCTTACGGCGCAATCCGTTCGCTATAGTGAAGTAAAACTCTTTCAGGAAAAGCTCTATTGGATAGAAACCCGACCCAATGAAAAAGGCCGTTCCGTTTTGGTTTGCCGGGACAATCAACAACAATTTGAGCCACTGGATCCTTCCAGCAACTTGCGTACACGCGCCCAGGAATATGGCGGCTCCTGCTATTGCCTGGCAGAAGACCATATTTATTTTGTGAATAATAATGATCAAGCCATTTACCAATTCAATATCCAGCAGAATCAACAGCAGCGGATTTCTCCTTTGGGAAATTTTCGTTACGCCGATTTATTACTGGATACAGAACGCAAACGCCTAATAGCCATTCGCGAAACATTAAAGGAAGATCATCATTTTCCTATCACCGAAATTATTGCAATTAATTTAGATAATCAGGGCATCAGTATTTTAGTATCGGGAAATGATTTCTATTCAAACCCGCAAATATCACCCTGCGGTCAATTTCTCAGCTATTTAACATGGAATCATCCTCAAATGCCTTGGGATGGAAACTTGTGTTGTGTCGGAAAATTCAATATCAGCGGTGAAATTGAATCTACTGGATTCATTGCAGGTTCCAATACTGAATCTATTTTCCAGCCTCAATGGTCACCGGACGGTGAATTATTTTTTATATCCGACCGCAACAATTGGTGGAATATTTACGCATGGAATGGTTCTGATATTCGATGTATTTATAAAATGGATGCTGAATTTGCAACACCTCAATGGGTATTTGGAATGAGCACCTATGGTTTTCTCAGCAATCAGGAAATTTTTTGCTGCTACAACCAGAAAGGGCAGTGGAATTTAGCCACTATTGATCTGATATCAAAAACTCTTAAGAAAATCAGCACAGATTTTTGTGATATCCATAGCATTTCATCCGGAAATCATTGCGCCGCATTTATTGCGGCATCGGCGACTGAATCAAGCCAAATATTTCAATTCAATTCTAGTCAGATAAAAGCAATTACTTTGAATAAAGAAAAACTTGATACGAAAGATATTTCAAAAGCCATAGCTATAGAATTCCCGACCAGTGATGGCGAAAAAGCTTACGGTTTTTTTTACCCACCAAAAAATTCATCCGTAACACCGGATATCAATTCAAAACCACCCCTGATTGTTTTTTGCCACGGAGGGCCAACCGGCGCTTGTGAAACAGGATTGAATTTAAAAGTTCAGTTTTGGACCAGCCGTGGATTTGCCGTGGTGGATGTTAATTACCGTGGTAGCACCGGCTATGGACGCCAATACCGTGATGCACTAAAAAAATCCTGGGGCATAAAAGATGTTATTGATGTCTGCAGTGCAGCAAATTACCTGGTAAAACAAAATCAAGTGAGCAGTCAATTTACCATCATCCGCGGATCAAGCGCTGGAGGATTTACTGTATTGGCAGCACTCACTTTCACTGATCAATTTTCTATCGGATGCAGTTTATATGGCATAGGTGATTTGGAAGCATTGGTGAAAGATACACATAAATTCGAAGCGCATTATCTGGATTCACTGGTAGGTGATTATCCCGAACAACGCGATGCTTATTTGGCGCGATCACCCATTCACCATATAGATAAATTAAATTGTCCGGTAATATTTTTTCAGGGATTGGAAGATAAAGTCGTTCCTCCTGGCCAGGCAGAAGCTATGGTAAATGCACTACGCACAAAAAATATTCCCGTTGAGTATGTAACCTTCAGTGAAGAAGGTCACGGCTTTCGGCAAGCAGATAACATCAAAAAACTTTATGATAAAGAGTTAGATTTTTATCAATCCATGATGATAAAAAATAATGAGGTGAGCCAATGAGCCGCTGGCGCCCTCCCAGCCCCAAGGGATCAACTTATATTACCGCTGAAGGCTATAAAAAATTAAAAGATGAACTGACCCAGCTCTGGAAAATAGAGCGGCCCCAAGTGACGCAAACCGTACATGAAGCAGCCAAAAATGGTGATCGTAGTGAGAATGGGGATTACATTTATGGCAAACGTCGTTTGCGTGAAATAGATTCTCGCGTACGCTTTCTAACAAAAAGATTGGAAGCACTGACAATCGTTGATCGCTTGCCAGATGATAAAAATAAAGTTTTTTTTGGTGCATGGGTAACCCTGGAAGACGATGAGGGCAATGAGAAAACCTATCGAATTGTTGGCCCTGATGAGTTTGATCTTAATCAACAAAAATTAAGCATGGACTCACCTCTGGCTAAAGCCATGCTGGGGAAAAGACTTGATGATGAAATCGTTTTGAAAAAGCCGGATAGCGAAGAAATCTTTTACATAGTAAAAATTGAGTATAAAAGTCATAGCTCTCCCTATGAATAATATTCAAATTCTTACTTATTCTGATATGGTTCGTTTCCCCATACAAATTATGCAAAAATTATGGAAGCATCCAAAATCAGGTTCACAGATTGGAATCCAACGCATATGCTTATAGTATTAGTTATCCCTACAATGTGGAATTGACGTGTTTACACTACGCATCAAAGTATTCTTAACACTCGCTACTCTGAGTTTGATCCTGACAGCGTCTTTCTATATCTATACAGTGAATAGTTTTCGTCACAACTTTAATCAATATATTATCGAAAAAGAAATTCGTTTTGCCAACTCTCTTATTAGTGACCTAGAAGCAAAATATAAGCAACATAAAAACTGGGAATGGATCAATGATTGGCAAGACTATCTGAATAGTATTTTTAATAATCACCTGGCTGAAACACCCGGAAATTTACCAAAGCAAGCCGGTCACTCTCCCGTCAAATTTATGGGATCCATGCCACCGCCACACGTTTGGAGTGAAATTACACTACTCGACAAGAACGGTGTTCCCGTACACGGCAATCGATCAAAATTGAATTCAATTGCCGTTATGCTTAAACATGATGGTGAACCTATAGGCTTTTTAATTATTCCGAAAAATCCTTCACTTCAAGATCTGAAAGATGCTGAATTTCTGGAACTGCAATTAAAAAAATTGGGTGCATCACTGGCAATAACACTTTGTTTCGCTTTTATTGTTTCTATTCCATTGGCACATTTACTAACACGTAGAATTAACATCATTAATCAATTTATAGAGCAATTGAGTAAGGGAAATTTTAAAAATAAGTTATCTATTCGCGGCAAAGACGAAATCAGTGCTTTATCCGAACATATTAACAATTTAACTAGCATTCTCGATAAAGCTAATGAAGTCAGATGCCAATTGGCAGCCGATGTTTCACATGAATTGAGAACACCCGTTGCCGTTCTAAAAGCAGAATTGGAGTCACTCGAAGACGGTATACGCCGGTTAGATAAGCAAGCAATTAACCGGCTAACAATTCACACAAAAAGGCTCGAACACCTCATTTCTGATTTGTACGATTTATCAATCACAGATTTAGGTGGAATGGCTTATAAAAAGGAAGTCATGTCACTGACTGACTCAGTAGAAGACGCCATTCAATCCATGCGAATGGAGTTCGAAAAAAAACAAATCGATCTACAATTGATTGGAAACGCTCATTCAATTTATTTGTTAGCTGACAAAAGGCGCATTTTGCAATTATTAACCGGATTATTAAAGAATAGTTTGGATTACACCAACAGCCCAGGTGTAACCTACGTAATAATCAATAAATCAGAGAATAACGTTCATATTAATATTGAAGATTCAGCACCAGGTGTCACTGACGAACAACTTCCAAAATTATTTGATCGGCTCTATCGCGGTGATGCATCCCGATCAAGAGCCGTAGGCGGAGCCGGCTTAGGCTTGTCAATTTGTAAAAATATTGTCGAAGCTCATCAAGGTGACATTAGACTTGGACACAGCGACTTTGGCGGATTAAAAGTTACCCTTAGCCTACCCTGTTACAACCAATAAGCACTTCGGTGAAAAAACATGCCTATCTTATTAATTGAAGATGAAGAAGCACTAGCAGCTGTTATAACAGATTATCTGAATTCAGAAGGCTATGAATCTGTAACAGCAATCAATGTCGATACGGCGCTCAAACTGCTTCAGGAAAAGCGATGGAATTTGGTTATTCTGGATATTATGCTGCCAAGCCTTGATGGAAAAACCAATGGCTTTGATATCTGCCGTTTCATTAGGGAAAACACCAACATACCGGTCATTATCACCTCAGCAAGAATTGAAGAATCCGATAAACTATTAGGTTTTGAACTGGGAGCGGATGACTATCTAACCAAGCCATTTAGCCCAAGGGAATTAATGGCAAGAATTAAAGCCGTACTAAAACGAACCCAATCTACTAACGAATTTTCTACTGACTTTCAATTAATTTCCGAAAACCTTTCTGTCATTTATAAAAACCAAAGAATTGAATTAACATTAATTGAATATAGACTTCTGACAACTTTATTTGCGCGGCAAAACACCATAGTGTCACGCGATACGCTCATGCAAAATGCCTACACCGATCATCGTGTGGTGAGTGATAGAACTATGGATTCACACGTAACCAAACTCAGAAAAAAACTGCATCAGATTTCTCAACAAGAATTGATCTACTCTGTTTATGGCGCAGGTTACAAATTTTCGCTTTCAGAATAACTTCCTTGATTTTTGCACATTTTTTCGATTTTTCCTGTGCAATTGCCTTTTATACTGACAGTGTCATAAATGAAAAAGGTATAAACCTATGAACGATTCAATCAAAAATCCGGCAGCAATAAATTCAGAACGTAGAAAAACATTAGGGACACTTGGAGCACTGGGAATACTTGGAGCAGGAGGACTGATGAGTTGTGGTGGCGGTGGCGGATCAACCGGTCGCTCATCGTCATCTGTTTCATCATCATCCTCCTCATTGGTAGCCTCAAGTAGCTTAAGTTCCTCCAGCGCGGCCAGCTCCAGTCAGGCGGGCGCCTGTGTGCTTACCCCGACTGAAACGATTGGGCCATTTCCATTATCAACACTGCTCGATAGCTCATCAGTACTCCGGGAAAATATTTATGAGGATAAAACCGGTGTGCCTTTAACGGTTAAATTAAAATTGGTAAATGTAAACAATTCATGTACTCCGGTATCCGGTTATGTGTATATCTGGCACTGCGATAAAGACGGCCTTTATTCCGGTTACTCTACTGGAAATAATGCAGGTCAGGCTGGCAAAACTTATTGTCGCGGTGTGCAATACACAAACACCAACGGCGTTGCATCGTTTAATACCATTTATCCAGGCTGGTACGCAGGCCGTATTACGCACATTCACTTTCAAATCTTCTTGACCAATTACTCCAGCTCCGCGCAATCAACCGCTATTTCACAAATGGCATT
>CAZICR010000109.1:0-8962 GCA_964537795.1 uncultured Cellvibrionaceae bacterium
GCTTCTTCGCGGTGTTTTGCTTTCCACTGTGCGCCCATTTTTTTGATCTCTTGTTGGATTAAACAAAAAATTAATTCTTATGCAGCGCAGTATTCAACTGCAATGCACTTTTATTTGTCACTACTTCAACGCGACCCGTGATCGAATTGCGACGGAAAACCAAATCATTCACACTCGCTAATTCTCGCGCTTTTATAGTTTTTACTTCTTGACCTGTATCATCCAGTACCACCACTTTTGTTCCGGCGGTGATGTACAAACCTGATTCAATTTTGCACCTGTCACCCAATGGAATTCCAGTCCCTGCATTGGCGCCGATTAAAGATTCTTTGCCGATACTGATGACAATATTGCCTCCGCCGGACAAGGTTCCCATGGTCGAACTGCCCCCACCCAAGTCAGAACCTGCACCGACAAACACACCAGCAGAAATACGCCCTTCAATCATCGCCGGGCCTTCAGTGCCTGCATTAAAGTTTACAAAGCCTTCGTGCATGATAGTCGTACCTTCACCCAAATAGGCGCCCAAACGCACACGTGCTGTGTGTGCAACACGCACACCTTTTGGCACAACATAGTTGGTCATTTTCGGAAATTTATCAACACAAGATACTTCCAGTTCTTCACCATTGATGCGTGCTTGCAATTGACGCTCTGCCAATTCATTAATATCAATTGCACCTTTGTTAGTCCAAGCTACATTGGGTAATACACCAAAAATTCCTGCCAAAACTGTTTGATGGGGTTTAACCAGGCGATGCGATAACAAATGCAATTTTAAATAAGCTTCAGGCACAGACGTTGGGTTAGTATCAGTTTCCAAAAATGTCACTACCAGCGGACGTTTGCTGTTGATTAATTTATTGGCGAGAGTGGCGTGTTCAACAAATGCATTTTTTTCAAGCGCAGACGTGATTTCGATTAATTGTTCCTGACTGACTGCAATTGCCTTATTGCCTTGATTGTAATCGACAATGCCCGCGATGATTGAACTGATTTTTTTATCAGGATGTAAAAGAGGTGATGCATAAAATACTTCCAGCCATTCACCTTTCGAATTTTGTGTGCCTATACCAAGGCCAAGAGCATAAAGTTGGGTCATGAATCTGTCTCGCTTGTTTAATGTTTAATTAAAAATATTTTTATAATCGTCTTCTTTGAATCCGACATAACGAACTTTGCCGTTGTCCAGCAATGGGCGTTTGATCAAAGTCGGGTGTTCCAAGAAAACTTTCACTGCATTTTTTTCATTTAAAGTTTCTTTGGTTTTATCGTCCAATTCTTTCCAGGTAGTGCTACGTTTGTTTACCATGGCATCCAATCCCAATTCAGTGATCCATTGTTTGATTTGCTTTTCCGTAACACCATCTACACGATAATCGTGAAAATGATAGTCAATTTTTTTACTTTCCAGCCATGCACGCGCTTTTTTGACTGTGTCGCAGTTTTTGATACCGTAGACTTTGATCATGGTTTACGCCTTCAAGGTTATTTTCGCTTTCTTTCGATTCGGATAACAGGTTCTGCAAATTTCGCACACCGTACCATCACAACCGCGAGCCGAACAAAATTCGCGCCCATAATAAATGATTTGCAAGTGCAGCGCATTCCAACTGGATTCAGGAAACAGGCGCTTTAAATCCTTTTCGGTTTGCGTCACATTGGTGCCATCGGTTAATCCCCAGCGTTGAGCCAAGCGATGAATATGCGTATCCACTGGAAACGCCGGGTGGCCAAATGCCTGACTCATGACCACGCTGGCCGTTTTATGTCCGACTCCCGGTAAACTTTCCAAGGCTTGCCAATCTTCCGGTACTTGTCCCTGATATTTTTCCATCAGCATTTGCGATAACACGGAAATCGCCTTGGATTTTTGGGGTGACAAACCGCAGGGGCGAATAATTTCCTGAATCTTTTCAACTGGCGCTTTCGCCATATCTTTTGGGTTGTCAGCCAATGCGAACAGCGTTGGTGTAATTTTATTCACACGCTCATCAGTACATTGAGCGGACAAGAGCACAGCAATTAGTAATGTATAAGTATCTTTGTGCTGTAAAGGAATCGGTGGTGCAGGATAAAGGCTTTGCAATTTATGCAAAATAAAGTCGATGCGTTCTTTTTTGGTCAGATTTTTTGCTGTCATAAATTGTTTGTTGTCATAAACCTTTCACAAACAATTTAATTCGCTCAGCGGCTTCAATACATTCAGCTAAAGGTGCAACCAATGCCATGCGCACATAATCTTCACCGGGGTTTATTCCATCGGCTTCGCGAGCCAAATAACTACCCGGTAATACAGTTACTTTTTTCTGTGCGTATAATTGTTGCGCGAATAATTCACCTTTGATGGGCGTTTTGGGCCAGAGATAAAAGCTGGCATCGGGTTTTTCAACGTCTAATACACCATCAAGAATCTGTAACACAGCATCAAATTTTTCACGATAAGCCTGACGGTTGGCGATCACATGTTGCTCATCTTTCCACGCTGCAGTGCTGGCAATTTGTGTGGGAACCGGCATGGCACAACCATGGTAAGTGCGGTAGAGCAAAAACTTTTCCAGAATTTTTGCATCGCCTGCAACAAAGCCGGAGCGCAATCCCGGCAAGTTCGATCGTTTGGATAAGCTATGAAATACCACACAGCGAGTAAAATCATTGCGTCCCAATTCTGCACAAGCTTGTAATAAACCAACGGGTGGATGTTGTTCGTCAAAATAAAGTTCTGAATAACATTCATCGGAAGCGATTACAAAGTCATATTGATCAGCGAGTGCAATCAGTTTTTTCAATTGTTCTGATGACATAACTGCGCCGGTTGGATTGCCGGGTGAACAAATAAATAACAGCTGCGTATCTTGCCAAATAGAAGCGGGAATCGAATCAAAATCAGGAATAAATTGATTTTCTTCTGTGCAGTTTAAAAAATAAGGTTGTGCACCCGATAAAATAGCAGCGCCTTCATAAATTTGATAAAAGGGATTAGGTGAAACAACTAAGGGATTTGATTTGCTGCGATCTACAATGGCTTGTGCGAAAGCAAATAAAGCTTCACGAGTACCGTTGACTGGCAAAATATGCTGATCGAAATTAATTTTTCCGTTTAATGTAAATCGATTATCCAACCAGTTGGCAATAGCTTTGCGTAATTCAGGAATGCCTTTTGTGGTTGGGTAGTTGGATAATTTATTTAGATTGCTAACCAGCGTATCCAAAACAAATTGCGGTGGTTGATGTTTGGGTTCGCCAATAGACAGCATTATGTCGGTTAAATCTGCAGGTGGATTTGCTCCTGCTTTTAACGCAGCCAGTTTTTCAAAAGGGTAGGGGTGCAATAAATTCAGATCGGGATTCATAATCAGTCTTGTTGTAGGCTGGGCATAAAGCGAAGCGTGCCCACCATGTCGGGTTATATCAGGTGAGCACGCTTCGCTTTATGCCCATCCTACTTTTCACAGATTAAATTTTATCAACACGTTTATCTAATTCTTCACAAATATCGCGCTGCAATTTTTCGGCTAATTCAGGATCGATAATCGGTTTTCCATCAGCCGTGACAATAAAGAAAATATCTTCCACTCGTTCGCCCAAAGTGGCAATTTTTGCATTGAGTAATTGAATATCCGAATTGATAAAAATACGACCGATGGATGCAAGTAGTCCGGGTCTGTCCGGGCTTATGACTTCAAGGACGCTGCAATTGCGAATTTGGTCAGTGTGCATACTGGTACGAGTGGGTGATGCAAAATATTTCAAACGTCTGGGGGTGCGACGACCGATTAATTCACGATAGTTGTCGACTAATGATAATTCTTCTTCCAAGGTTTGTTGTATTTGATTGCGGAGCTTTGGATTATCATCCAGTGGCGCACTGTTTTCATCCAGCACAAAGAAGGTATCAATAGTGTAACCGGATTTGGAACTGTAAATTTTCGCATCCTGAATGTTTAAATTGAGTTCACTTAACACGGTTGAAGCAGCAACAAAGACATTTTTTTGGTTCTTAGTGTAAATAAAAATCTGGGTAGCTCCCTCCAATTCTTTGTTGGAGGTCTTTTTAATCAATACCAGAGGCTTATCATCTTTTCGTTCAACAATAGCCTGTGTTTGCCAGGCGATATCAGTAAAGCTTTCACGCAGAAAATAATCTTCCCCCATGTCTGCCCACAATTCACGAATGGTATTTTCTGAAATGCCTTTACGTGTCAGGTTGCGAATGACGGCTTGCTGGGTTTCTTCAATTAAATCCTGTTTGTCGATATTATTTTCAAGCCCGCGACGTAATGCGCGGCGTGTATCCAGATAAAGTTGACGCAACAAACTTGCACGCCAGGGATTCCACAATTGATTATTGGTACCGTTGATATCGGCTACGGTTAAACAATAGAGATAGTCCAAATGCAATTGGTCACCGACTTTATTGGCAAATTGATGAATTACATCGGGATCCGAAATATCCTGTTTTTGTGCAACGGCCGACATTAATAAATGTTTTTCGACCAACCAACAGACCAAGCGGGTTTCACGTGGCGAAATCAGATGGCGTTTACAAAATTCTTCAGCGTCAACTGCACCTAAAGTTGAGTGGTCACCACCGCGACCTTTACCTATATCGTGATACAAACCGGCTATATAAAGTAGTTCAAATTTTGGCAATCGTTTAACAACATTGGCAGCAACTGGAAAATCTTCTTTGGCAGAGGGTAATAAAAAATTCCCCATGTTTTGCATCACTTTTAAAGTGTGTGCATCAACCGTGTAGATATGGAATAAATCGTGTTGCATTTGTCCGGTAACTTGACCAAATTCAGGCAAATACAAACCCAGAATGCCGTAACGCGACATGCGTTTTAATTGCGCAACCACATTTTCTGGTTGTTGAAGTAATTGTAAAAATAATTGGGTATTTTTAGGGTTGTTACGAAAGGCATCATCAATTAAATGCCGGCTTTCACGAATCCATCGAATGGTTGAAGCACGAACGCCTTCAATGTTGGGATTTTGTGCCATCAACACAAACATTTCCAATAATGCCGAAGGATTTTCTTCAAACACATAGGTATGGGTTGATTCGATAAAATTATCACGCAATTGAAAGCGTTCGTTGATTGAAACAACTGTTTTGTTTTTTCCCCGTTGCAAAATGGCTTCGGACAGGAATTGCAATACCACATCATTGAGTTCGCGCAGTGCTAACACTGTGCGGTAGTATCTATGCATAAATTGTTCGACGGCTAGGCCCTCGTGGCTGTCGGCATAACCAAATAATTTGGCGATTTCACGTTGATAATCGAATAGCAGTCTTTCTTCAGGACGTTTTGCAAGCATGTGCAAAGCATAACGTACACGCCATAAATATTCTTCGCCGGAATTGAGTAAAGAAAATTCTTCGTCAGTAAAAAATCCTTTACCTTCCAATTGTTTTAAGGTGCGAATGCCAAAATAACGTTTGATAACCCAACTGATGGTTTGAATATCGCGCAGGCCACCGGGTGCATTTTTGATATTGGGTTCGAGATTGTATTCTGTGTCGTTATATTTTTTATGACGTTCTTGTTGCTCGGCATATTTTGCGCGGAAAAAATTTTCAGCTGACCAAAATTTATCCGGAATGATAGCTTGCAATAATTCGTAGCGGAGTGATTGGTCACCAACTAAAGTGCGTGATTCAAATAAATTGGTGGCTACCGTAATATCGGTTTCAGCAATTTCCACTGTTTGCTGAATCGTGCGAACGCTGCTACCAATTTCCAGCCCGATATCCCATAAGAATGTGAGGAAGCGTTCGATATTATCTTTGCATTCATCCAGCACATGGGATCTGTGCAAAATTAGTAAATCTATATCAGAGCAGGGATGCAATTCGCCACGACCATAACCGCCAACAGCTTCCAGACTGATACTGTCAGTCCATTCAAATTGAAACCAGGCGTAATGCAAAATGCAGTCTATAAATAACGCGCGTTCATAAACCAGTGTACGAATATCTTCGCCTTCAATAAATCGGTGATTAAATTGTACGTTGCCTGCATTTAATGCGTCTTTAAAAACAGTGATGATGGGTTGTTGTCCGAGCGCTTTTCGGAAACGGCTTTGATCGAAAAAAAACAGCGGGCGCTCAAAATACGGCAAGTTGTAATGTGACATACCCAAAAATACTCAAGAAGAAAAATTTTCACCACTGCGTGCAGTCAAGACTTCAACACCATTTGAGGTGACCACCATAGTGTGTTCCCATTGTGCAGAGAGTCGACCATCTTTGGTTTCGACTGTCCAGCCGTCACTTTTTAATTTGGTGTCTGGTTTGCCAGCATTAATCATGGGCTCTATGGTGAAACACATTCCTTCTTTTAATTCCATGCCAGTACCGGGGCGGCCGTAATGCAATATTTGCGGATCTTCATGAAAAACTTTACCGATTCCATGGCCACAATATTCACGAACAACAGTGTAGTAATTTGCTTCGGCATGTTGTTGGATTACATTACCAATGTCGCCCAATCGGCATCCGGGTTTGACCAGTGATATAGCTTTGTACATACACTCCTGGGTCACTTTTACCAAACGCTCGGCATGAGTTGCCGGTGTTCCGACAAAATACATGGCGCTGGTGTCGCCGTGATATCCCTGATAAATCACCGTTACATCGATATTAATAATGTCACCATTTTTCAACACTTTTTTATCAGACGGTATGCCGTGACAAACAACCTGGTTTACTGATGTGCAAATGGATTTTGGAAAGTTGCGATAACCCAAACAGGCAGGAATCGCTTTTTGTACGTTGACTATATGTTCGTGGCAAATTTTATCCAGCTCGGCAGTGGTTACACCGGCTTGCACATGTTCACCAATCATTTCCAACACTTCAGCCGCCATGCGACCCGCTACTCGCATTTTTTCAATTTCATCAGGCGTTTTGATAGTCACTGACATCGAATACTGTCTCAAAAGTCAAAGGATCGGGCATTCTAAACGATTTGTGTCAGGTTTGACCAAACACAAATCGAAAACAGCGGGCAAAAAAAACAGCGCTTAAAGCGCTGTTTTTTAATCGATTAAGGTCGCCAGCTATAGGGCGGTTTAACCGTCACTTCAGTGACGGAGCTGACGCCATTCCAGTTATCATCCACCAAACCATAAAAAGTGTTCATGGACTTGTTCGTTGAGTAATACTCAAGATCTCCCAGGAGATTGGCAGTCCCCGTTGCCGATTGGCTCGAACCAAACCATCCCAGCGGATAGAAGGTAGATCGCACCTGGGCAGAGTCACTCACCATAAAACTGCTGGCGCCGTGATGCGGGTTTGATGCAACACCGATTAATGACATAGCCCCCACGGTTCCACCCAGCACGTTGCCGTTCACTATGGTTGCCTGATCTTCAATACGGGCATTACCGCTGACACTACCTCCGATAATCTTCGCGTAAGGGCCCACATACACACTTGACGGTGTACCGCTTACTGCACAACCGCCACCGTTTGTGTGACGCACAGTCCCGCTCGGGCAGGCCGCAATTTGGCCATTCTGGAAGCCTTGAGGCCAAGCGCCGCTGAGTTCGATCATGTAGGGATAACGGTAAATCGACCCATAGGGTTTGCCATCCGAAACTGCTTCAGGGTTGATCTGTTGATATTGTGTCGGTGTTGCCACCACCACCAGGAAGAGTTTTTCACCTGGGGTAATACAGTGGGTAAGTTCCCCATCAGCACCGCTTTTCAATTCGCTGTAAGTGGATTGGGTCATGGCAGAGTTGGTGCTGACCAAGCCCCATCGCCAGCCGGAGTTTGCACCGGATTGGACAACGCCACGGAAGCTGACTTTCACACTGGTTGCACCGGATTCAGGGAAGAGCTGAATCACATTGTAACCCCAGCGCTGCGGAGCCCAGTAGTAAGGTGATACAAAGCGGCGGTTTTGCGCCCAGCTGCTATCGAGTGATTCCAGTTGGGTTAAACGCAAGCGGCGTTGGGTGTAGCTACCGGCACTGGCATCGGTACTGCCATAGTTCTGGCGATAGACTGCGCCCTGATCACTGCCATCCAGGTTTTTGTAATCCCAAGTGATGTTATGCATGGCCCAATCACCGAAGCGATCATTCAATTGCTCAATAGACCAGTTTTGGCTCAACATCAATTTTTGCCAGGGATCGCGTTGTCCGGCAGGTGCCTGATAAGCCCAAATGTTATTCACGGCCGCAGGACAGTGTTTATCTTTCAGATATTCAAAGAATTGCCAGTTGCAGTAACGGTTGCGCATATTGCCGTAATAGAGGTGCGGCATGTTAGGCAGCATTTCCGAACAGTGGACATTAGTGTTAAAGATTTGATGCGGTGCCCAGTTAGCGTGGGATTCCCAAATCCAGTCGGCACTGGTGCCGCTACCTGCGAAAGCTGCTGTTGTCGATTGCACACCGTGCATAAATTCGTGTGCGAGACCCCAAGCGTCCGCTGCTGCTCCTGGCCCGATCCACATACCCATGTAGTTAATCCCGTTGCGTGACCAGCCACCACCCCAGAGTGGGAATTCGTTGTCGAAATGCACAGCGGCTTTCCATTTTTGGCTGGAGTTGCAATAAGGTTCGGGGAAGAACATGGGTGAGCCAAAATACTTGCTCCAGATATTTTCAAGTGTGTTGGCAGCATTTTGTGCGGCATCCATGGTGATATTGGTACCGTCTTTCCAGTAGATGGCAAAGTGAGCGGATTCCAAACGCAAGGGAGCATTAGTTTCACCACCATCTTTGGGCGCCAACCAGGTTCCTGCGGTACAGCTGGTGGCGACAGTTTGGCAGCTGTTGGTGGTTTGCCAGTTGGTATCGGCTTTGGGCATGGCACAGGCGGTGGTGCCAGTGCTTGAGGAGCTTGACGATGAGCTTGAACGCGATGAGCTCGACAGGCTTGATGAGCGCGAACTTGAACTCAAAGAGCTGGAACGTGAGCTTGAACTCAGGGAGCTTGAAC
>CAZICR010000110.1:0-8866 GCA_964537795.1 uncultured Cellvibrionaceae bacterium
AACGGCCAGTAATGTAATCTTCAGTTTGTTTTTTACCTGGATTGGTAAAAAGTTTATCTGTTAAATCGTGTTCAATTAAATCGCCCATATACATAAATGCAGTGTAGTCCGAAACACGCGCAGCCTGTTGCATGTTATGCGTGACTATCACGATAGTGTATTGGTGTTTTAATTCGTTGATCAGCTCTTCAATTTTTAAAGTGGAAATGGGATCCAACGCCGACGCAGGTTCGTCCAACAAAATCACTTCAGGCTCAATCGCAATCGCACGCGCAATCACCAAACGCTGCTGTTGTCCGCCCGACAAACCAAACGCATTATCATGCAAACGATCTTTGACCTCTTCCCAAAGTGCAGCACCACGCAAAGATTTTTCCACCACTTCATCGAGAACGCGTTTGGATTTCACACCCTGTAAACGCAAACCATAAGCCACATTTTCATAAATAGTTTTCGGAAAGGGATTGGGTTTTTGAAACACCATACCAATTTGACGACGCAATTCGGCAACATCCACTTTTTTGTCATAAATATTGGCGCCATCCAATAAAATTTCACCTTCAATGCGACAGGCATCAACCAAATCATTCATGCGATTAAAACAACGCAACAGGGTTGATTTTCCACAGCCGGATGGACCAATAAACGCAGTCACTCTTTTCTCTGGAATAGTCATGCTGACATTATTCAACGCGCGCTTATCGCCGTAGTATAAATTCAGTGATTTTACTTCCAGTTTGGTATTTTCAAGGTTAGACGAAGGTGTCATAGTCTGTGCCTGTGTAATAAAAAATTCATTTAATGCCTCACCCTTTCTTGTAGGTTGAGCAGTCATGCCCAACATTACTGTTGTTACGAAATTGTTGGGCATGACTGCCCAACCTACATCCCACATTTATTCCAGAAAATATCAATCCGATGCACTGCGATATTTTTCGCGCAAATTATTGCGTATACGAATTGCCGTAATATTCAACGCAATAATCAGCAATACCAAAATCAATGAGGTTGCATAAACCAATGGGCGAGCGGCTTCTACGTTAGGGCTTTGGAAGCCCACATCATAAATATGAAAGCCGAGATGCATAATTTTCTGATCAAGATGCAAGTAAGGATAGTTGCCATCTATTGGTAACGAAGGCGCGAGTTTTACAACACCAACCAACATCAAGGGAGCCACTTCACCCGCTGCACGTGCAATTGCCAAAATTAATCCAGTCATCATCGCCGGTGTCGCCAAAGGCACAACAACCTTCCACAAAGTTTCTGATTTGGTTGCGCCCAACGCCAAACTACCTTGGCGAATTGTACTGGGAATTCGAGCCAGACCTTCTTCGGTTGATACAATTACAATCGGCAAAGTTAACAGCGCCAGTGTGAGTGACGCCCAAAATAATCCCGGCGTACCAAATGTCGGCGAAGGCAAGGACTCTGCATAAAATAATTCATCCATATTGCCGCCGAGCGTGTAAACAAAGAATCCCAAACCAAATACGCCATACACAATCGATGGAACACCCGCAAGGTTGTAAACCGAAATGCGAATAATTTTTAACATGACACCTTGCTTGGCATATTCGCGCAGATAAATTGCCGCCAACACACCAAAAGGTGTCACTATAATTGACATCACAATAACCATAGTCACAGTGCCAAATATCGCCGGGAAAATGCCTCCCTCTGTATTAGCTTCGCGAGGCTCATCAGAGATAAATGACCAAAAGTTTTTTGCGTAGTGAACAATTTTTTCAACGACATTTAACTGGTTAGCTGGAGTGATTTGCACCAAATGATCAAAGCTCATCACCAATTCTTTGCCATCTGCAGTTTTGGCGACAAGTTTGTCTCGAGTGGCTTGTTCTAACAAATCATCACGTTCCTTTTTTATCAAACTATATTCCGCTTCAAGTGCTGCTCTACGCTCGGCAAACTGAGTATCCGCCAAAATCAGTTCTGCTTCTGTTGCACCAGACAATTCCAATCGGCGACGATCCAGACGCAAACCTTCCATTTCATTATTAATGCGTCCTATACGCGATTTCTCGATGCTTTCTACTTGATAATGTAATTGAATAGCACGATCAAGACGCGCTTGTAATTCTTGCCAAAAATTATCAGCAAATAATTCAGCGACCACCTTACCATTTTCGATTATGGAGACAGGATACCCATAAAAATTACCCCATTCCCGACGCTCAATCACAATCGCATCTTCAGGATACTTCCATTCATCCATGCCATTTTCCAAATACCAGATGAAATCGCGTCCGGTAACATCGCGATTACCCAATTTAAATAGATGACGTGTCACTAATAATTGGTCTTCAGGGATGACGTAACCCGCATCACGCGCAACCGATGCTGGAATAACCTCGTCGCGAACGACCTCACCCATAATAATTTGTTTACTGCCATCCATTTCAGTGACCGTCGTTTGCATAATGTCAGCGGGCCAAAAATGTCCGAAGCCTCGTGCCGCAATTAATCCTAACAATCCCAAGACCATCAACATACAAATGGCAACAGCACCACCATTAAGCCAAATCCAGGGCAAACCACTTTTCCACCAGGATATTTGTTTTTTAGATAAATTTTTCATAGTTTTTTCAACTGAATAATATTAAATATTTTCACCCTCTGCTCCGAAGGAGCAGTTCCCCACTTTGAAAAAGGGGGGTTAGGGGGGATTTAAAATCTTCGTAAAATTGACCACTTTAAATCCCTCCCCCGCCTCCCTTTTTCAAAGGGAGGAGCCGGTTCCCCTTTTGAAGGACGATTTACAAATTACTATACTTCTTCCTTAATCTTTGCCTCACAACTTCTGCCAAGGTATTCACCACAAAGGTTAATGCCAATAACAAAAGTGCAGCTAAAAACAACACACGGAAATGCGTGCTATCAACAGCAGTCTCTGGTAATTCCACTGCAATATTGGCTGATAAAGTTCGCATGCCTTCGAAGATATTAAAATTCACAACCGGGCTATTTCCGGTTGCCATCAACACAATCATAGTTTCACCCACAGCCCGGCCGAAACCCATCATCACTGCCGAAAAAATTCCGGGACTTGCTGTAGGTAACACTACACCTACCATGGTTTGCCAAGGTGTTGCACCCAAAGCCAAAGAACCTTGTGTTAAATGACGTGGCACACTGAACACGGCATCTTCCGCAATCGAAAAAATCGTAGGAATAACGGCGAAGCCCATAATCACGCCTACCACTAAAGCGTTGCGTTGATCGTAATTAATTCCATTGTCAGTAAACCATTGACGCATGCTGCCATTGAAAAACCAGATTTCGGTTAATGGACTTAAGGTAACGCAAAAATAAATGCAGAGAATTAATGGCAGCAAGACAATCGTGGCTTCCCAGCCTTCGGGAATTTTGGTGCGAACAGAAGTAGGAAATTTACTCCAGATAAATCCGGTTACCAACATCACTATCGGTAATAAAATTAAAATGCTGAAGACTGCAGGCAAATGATTTTCCATAAAAGGTGCCAACCAAAGCCCTGCTAAAAATCCAAGAATAACGGTTGGCAAGGCCGCCATAATTTCAATCGTAGGTTTAACAATGCCGCGCAATTTTGGCGTCATGAAATAAGCGGTGTAAATAGCACCCATCACACCCAAAGGTACTGCGAACAATATCGCAAAGAATGCTGCTTTTAATGTACCAATAGTTAAAGGAACAAAGCTCATTTTTGCTTCAAAATTATCACTGCCCGAGGAAGCCTGCCAGATGTATTCGGGTTGTTGGCGACCTTCGTACCAAACCTTTTCCCATAAAGAACTAAATGACACATCCGGGTGTTTATTCCAGACATCAACAACCGAAACATTTAATTCTTTACTGATTAATAAACCTTTTCCATTGATTGGTGATATCGCCAGATAATCAATTGCTCTTGACATATTCTGTTCAAACAACTGTCGCTTGGAGGTCGCAAAATAAATTCCAATATTATTTTTATCATCAAGCGCCCAAAACCCGCGACGAGAATATTCCGGCACTATCGACTTAATGGCGCCCGATAAAGATTGAAAACTACGCACAGGTTTTAGCGCATAAATATTATTGTCATCACGCACCAAAAACCACTGTGAAAGAGCCCCCTTATCTGTACCCACTATAAGAGAACCGGTTCCCACCAAAAATTCCATCGCGCTGATCTTTCCATTTTCAATCACCACAGGTGTTTGTATGGAAACGGAACTGGGGTCGGTTATCTTGTAAAGAAAAATTTGTGACTGATCGGTTGCGACAATCAAATGCTGACCCGATTCATCTAACAAGAGTTTTTGTGGTTGCTGATCATTTGGTAAGGACGGTAATGTAAAAATTTCCTGCGAGAGTTTTATTTGGCCGGTAATAATATTTTTTGAACCGGAAAAAATCCCCAACATTAGTCGCTTATCAGCTGTTGCTGCTGCAACCAAAATTCCATTGGCCGTTTGTTGAATAGCGAGCTGGGTGATCGCCGAAAGTTTTTCATCCAATTGAATTGCTGATTCACCCAAGGGATAACTGATTTCCGGTGTAATGTGGCGCTTATCTTGTGGATAGCTGATTTGGTAATCGGTTTTGATTAATTGAAATTGCCCATTACTTAATCCATAAGCTGACTCTCCATACATTGCCAAACTGGTAGCAAAGGCGGTAACTCTGGTATTTTCAGGAAGAACCAATTCATAGGACTGGGTTAGGTTTCCATCAGCCACATTAAAAAACTCTACTTCCCCCTGCTGGTAATAAATTGCGCCTATTTCTTCATAACGTTCAATATTGACCCGTGCAATCTGTTTATCTTGTGCGTCACTTTGCAAATTGAATTCCTGCGCAACGTCAACCGATGCCCCTTTTAACAGAGGTGCCACTTCCGAAATTAAATAAAAGAAAATCAACCCTAATGAGAACACCACAGCCAAACCTGCAGTCATAATTCCATAACGGGAAAATTGATCTTTCAAATAACGAATACGACGCAATCGCTTACGTTGTTCAGCATTGGGAAGCAAAGGATTAGGAGTACTATGTTGACTGGAAATAGGACTGGACATAAAACGCTCTGACTGACGATTTCGGCAGGAGCATGGTAGCGATCAATCATGACAGTTTTGTTACAAGTTTCTGACTGTCACATTTTTGTCATGAGTATTTGGATAAAAAAAGGCAGACACATGTGTCTGCCTTTGCAAAACTAAAACTTATTTCTGAAGATCGGCCAAAGCCTTGTTTACCATTGCCGCAGGCAATGGGATGTAACCATCTTTTACAACCGTTTCCTGACCTTGTTTTGACAACACCATTTTCAGGAACTCCAATTGCAACTTATCCAGCGGATGATTGGGTTTTTTGTTGATGTAGACATACAAGACTCGCGATAAGGGATAGGTTCCATCCAGCGCATGTGATGCTTCAGCCGTTACAAAAGGTTGACCATCCTTCACCGACAAAGGTAAAGCGCGAACGCCTGATGTTATGTAACCAATTCCTGAATAACCAATACCGTTGATTGAACTGGTCACACCTTGCACCACAGCGGATGAACCTGGTTGTTCATTAATACTGGCTTTGAAATCCCCTTTACACAGAGCGACTTCTTTGAAGTATCCATAGGTACCGGATACTGCATTGCGACTGTACACAGTAAAATCACGATTAGCCCAAGCACCCGTTAAACCCAGATCACCCCAACGAACTATGTCTTTCGCTCCACCGCATTTACGGGTTGCAGAAAAAATTGCATCTACTTGCTGCAAACTTAACCCTTTAATCGGGTTGTCTTTGTTGACATAAACAGCCAGCACGTCAATCGCAACCGGAACGGCTGTAGGTTTGTAACCAAACTTGGCTTCGAATGACTGTATTTCTTCTGATTTCATTTCGCGACTCATAGGCCCGAAATTGGAAGTACCTTCAGTCAAAGCTGGTGGCGCAGTTGACGAACCAGCACCTTGAATTTGAATATTGATATTAGGGTAAAGTTTTTTGAAATCTTCCGCCCAAAGTGTCATCAGATTATTAAGGGTATCCGAACCAATAGAGTTCACACTACCTGATACCGCACTGGTCACCTTGTACTCAGGCAAATTGGAATCAACAACTGCATGTACAGCTGCCGCACAAACCATGGAACCAACCAGCACCAGGTTTTTGATCATCTTCATGGCGTTCATAGAGCGCTCCGATTATTGATAAGTAAATTGAAGTTTCGAAATATCCATGCTTTCGATGAGCACAATTTACAAAACAAATATGACACTCTGATGACAACAACAAAATTGTCATCAAAGTGTCATGTATCGGTCACGTAATTTAATTTTTACTTAACGACACGTAATCCGGGGCGTTTGATGCTGGTGACATTTCGATCAGAGTTGGTTCCTACGGGTGAAGTAGGAGTAGGTTCTGGAGGCTCTACAGACTCAGGACCAAACATCATCCCCTGTCCGTTTTCGCGTGCATAAATTCCCTGAATTGCATTGCAAGGAATAAAAAGCCTGTGAGGGACTCCACCAAAACGTGCATTGAATGCAACAGCTGTTAAATCCATGGAAAAATCCTGAACAGCAGTGGGGGAGATATTTAATAAAATATGCCCGTGTTTATCGAGATACTGTTGTGGAACCTGAACTCCCGGTAGATGAGCATCCACCAGAATTTGTGGTGTACAGGCGTTATCGACTAACCATTCGTAAATTGCACGAAGGAGATAAGGACGAGTCGACGTCATATTCATAAAGACTTCTCCCACAATTTCCGCAACTTTATGGAAATTTTTACCAAACAAAACGGGCGACCTAAGCCGCCCGTCAGACTAACAGAAACTATTCATCAGGAAAGCAGGTTTTTAGTGAACGTCTTTCCAATATTCACGATTCAGGAAATACACAAAGATAAATAGAATCAAAATAAATCCAAGAACCCACTTACCTGTTGCTTTACGCTCCAAAGCTGCAGGCTCTGCTACATAAGCCAGGAAGTTTGTTAAATCAAACACTGCCTGATCAAACTCAGCCGTTGTCATACTGCCTTTGACCTTACCTTCTTTCAGTGCACCACAATGTTCGTCCATCACTGGTTGGCCTGTTTGGTCACGGTCAACCCCCCCTTTATGATTCAGTTTCGGACCAGCACCGCACTCCAACAAACCCTGGGGAACAATCAACGCATGAGGCATACCTACATTAGGGAATACGCGATTATTGACTCCCCATGGGCGAGTGTCGTCTTTGTAGAAATTACGCAGGTAGGTATAAATCCACTCAGGAGAGCGCGAACGTGCAACCAAGGTTAAATCGGGAGGAGTCACACCAAACCAGATCTTGGCTTGCTGTGGCTTCATGGAAATTTCCATTAATTGCCCGATGCGTTGACCACCCTGAACCAAAGTTCCTTCCATCAACTCGTGTGGAATTTCCAGATCGTCAGCAACACGTTCAAATCGGGAATATTTGGCGGAATGACAACCCATGCAGTAGTTGACGAAATATTTGGCACCACGCTGCAATGATGCCTTGTCAGTTAAATCAGGCTCCATTTCATCACAAGGGATAGCACCGCATTTAAAGGCACCTTCAGCAGCAACAGCTTTAATTGGAATTACAGCCAGAAGCACGAAGAAAGCCACACCAGCCCAAACCAGGATACCAGGCAAACCTTTCGCCTGGGTACGTGTTGGCTCAGTGCCATCGAAATCACGAGAAGCCAGCACAGGTAAAGCAGCAAAAATAATCGCCAACAATAGACTCAAACTGGTAACCAATACCGGTATATGGGATTCAGCATACTTTTCGTTAAAGGCGTAGTTGATGGCAAAAGCAGCAAAAATCACGGCGAAAATTCCACACAATATCCATGACACCAATGACTTGGCTTTTTGTTTATCAGGATTAGTCCAGACAGGCATAGTCACAAAATAAGCGAAGTAAAAAGTGGTCGCAATTTGCGAGAGAAAGGTTCTACCTTCTGTAGGCGCTTTGACCCCCAGATATCCCAAAATCACAAACATGGAAGCGAAAGCCAACAACATCAAACGGGTAATTTGCCCACGATAACGCAAAGATTTAACTTTGCTGCGATCCAACCATGGAAGGAAGAAGAGAACCACTATCGCAGCCACCATTGCCAGAAAACCCAGGAATTTTGCCGTCAAGGTAAATACACCCAAGTCAATCTCAAGTGTTACAGCTCTTAATACAGCGTAGTAAGGAGTGAAATACCAAACCGGTGCAATATGGGTTGGGGTTTTGAGATTGTTTGCCTCTTCAAAGTTGGCTAATTCAAGGAAGTAGCCACCCATCTCCGGGGTAAAAAACAACACATAGCAGAAGACAAACAAGAAACCACAGATACCAATCAGATCGTGCACTGTGTAATAAGGATGGAAAGGTACGCCATCCAAAGGAACACCGTTTTCATCTTTAGTCTTTTTGATATCAACACCAACGGGGTTATTCGACCCGACTTCATGTAGAGCCAGAATATGGAATACCACCAAAGCCAATAACACGATTGGCAAGGCCACCACATGTAAAGCAAAGAAGCGACTTAAGGTTGCGCCGGAAATAAGGTAATCACCGCGAATCCACTCAACCAATGCGTCACCAATACCTGGGATGGCGCCAAACAAAGACACTATCACCTGAGCACCCCAGTAAGACATTTGTCCCCATGGCAATACATAGCCCATGAAGGCTTCAGCCATAAGCGCAAGATAGATGAACATGCCGAAAATCCACACTAATTCACGTGGTTTTTTGTAAGAGCCATACATCATCCCACGGAACATATGCAGATAAACCACGATGAAGAAAGCTGAGGCGCCAGTTGAATGCATGTAGCGCAGAATATTGCCGTA
>CAZICR010000111.1:0-8857 GCA_964537795.1 uncultured Cellvibrionaceae bacterium
TTGATGCAAACTTCCAACCCAAACCAGCATTACAAGGTTTTGCAGATGGTTTGACGGGCAATTAATATTTTTCGTTGAATAAACTCCTCGCTGAATTTTCAGCGAGGGGTTTTTATTTAGGTTTTCTATTTCTATCTTTAAATTTCGACGATTTGATTTTTATTCAAAATTCAATTTTTCAAGAAATACTTTTCTATTCCTTCTTAATAGCTTCACGTAATTTGTCCACCATTTTTTCTGGTGGATAGGTTTTGGCGTCATCAACGATTAATTGAATCGCTGCAGGTAAGAGTTGATTAATTTGTTTTTGTTCTTCTACGGTAGGAACTTTATAGCCTCGTGGCTTAAATCCTTCCCAATAATTCCAGCCATAAGCCCAACGATAATAATTAATCCAATAAGGGCTTCCACCCCAGCGAACCATGCCGTGCATGTAATTCGCCATTCCTCTGCTGTCAGCGGCTTGTAATACACAAGCCTGAATGGCGTTGTCCGCAGCCAGACGTTGCTCTTTACTGCCGCCCTGCCAATAAGCCAAATCATGCGCTACACAACAATGTCGCCAAAGATTGGGATACATCGGTGGGCCGTCCATCCACAATGAACAGCCATCGGTCTTGAAAGGCTTGAGTTGGTTGGCTTGAGACAGGTTGGAAACAACTAGAAACAAACTGATTACAGACAAGAAGGTTACTGAATTTTTCATTCAACGCTCTCAGATTCCAGAGATTACTAAAAATCAGGCGGCAATAATAATTTCAAACGTGTGAAGAAACCAAGCCCGCTGTACAATACGGCATCTTTTTGGCTATCAGGTTCCAATCATGAACGAAGAAAAAACCACCCATTTTGGTTACCAACAGGTTCCTGTTGAAGAAAAAGCCGAGCGGGTTGCCCAAGTGTTTCACTCAGTCGCCGCTAAATACGATTTGATGAATGATTTAATGTCAGCGGGCATACACAGATTGTGGAAACGTTTGACTATAGAAGCCTCGGCGGTCCGCCCTGGCCATAAAATTCTGGATATAGCCGGTGGTACTGGCGATTTAAGTTATCAATTTTCAAAATTGGTTGGCGACAAAGGGCAAGTGGTTTTGGCGGATATTAATTCATCCATGTTGAATGTGGGGCGCGACAGATTAATTGATCGCGGTGTTGCAGGTAACTTAGCTTACGCACAATGCGACGCACAATTTTTACCTTTTGCGGATAACACTTTTGATTGCATCACCATTGCTTTTGGTTTGCGAAATGTCACTGATAAAGATTTAGCATTGCGTTCAATGTTGCGGGTATTAAAACCGGGTGGGCGTTTGCTGGTGTTGGAATTTTCGAAACCGCAAAATGAACTACTCAGCAAAGCTTACGACACCTACTCCTTTAAAATTTTACCTTTTATGGGAAAACTGGTGACGCAAGATGCAGACAGTTATCGTTATCTCGCTGAATCCATACGCATGCACCCTGATCAACAAACATTGAAGTCCATGATGAATGATGCCGGATTTGTGAATACCGAATTTCACAATATGACAGGTGGCATAGTCGCTTTGCATAAAGGAATCAAACCTTGATCAAAATGCTCACCAGCGCCGGTCTCGCCGCAGCAGAAAAATGCATCAACAAAAGCTTGCAATACGATCCAGCAACACAAAATGCCTTGACGGCTTGCGAGGGAAAAATTCTTTCACTGCAAATTACTGCACCCGCAATAAAAATCGCGGTGTTAATTCAGGAAAAATCCGTTCGCTTGATGAGCAACTGGGACGGTGAGGTCGATACTCAACTTTCCGGCTCACTGATTGCACTCGCACAAATTGCACAAACACCCGTACACAATTTAAAAGATTCCGGCGTGATTGTAGTGGGTGATTTGCAATTTTTGGCACAGCTGCAAAAAATTCTGCAGCAGCTGGATGTAGATTGGGAAGAAATGCTCACGCAAATTTTCGGCGATTTAATTGGCCACCCAATGGCACAAACATTACGCAGCAAAATAAACTGGACCCAAAATCGCACGCAAACAGCGCAACGGTTAGCATCGGAATTTGTCACCGAAGAATTACAAGCCACTCCTTCCAAAATTGAACTGGAAGATTTTTATCGGCAAGTCGATGAATTGCGCTTGGCGGCGGATAGATTGGAAGCACGATTTAGCTATTTGACCCCCTCCTAACCTCCCCCCTTCCCAGGGGGAGGGACTGGCTCCTCCCGTGGGAAGGGGAGGCTTGGGTGGGGTCTGATTTGCAATATTAATGAGAAAATAAATGGTCTTTTTTCGATTATTAAAAATCCTTCGGGTATTTGCCCGTTATCGTCTGGATAGATTATTTCCGGCGAACATGCCTTTACGCGTAAAGTTAGCTTTTTGTTGGGTGAAGATGATCCCTGGAAAAAAATTATCGCGCGGTGAAGCTCTGCGTAGGGCGCTGGAGGATTTGGGGCCGATATTTATTAAATTTGGTCAGCTGCTATCAACACGACCGGATTTAATTCCGGCGGATATAGTCAGTGAATTAAATTATCTGCAGGATCAAGTCAAACCTTTTGATGCCGAAGAATTTCGTGAGCTCCTGGAAAAATCTTTAGGCGACAAAATTGAGAATGCTTTTTCACATTATGAAAAAGAACCCTTGGCTTCTGCCTCAATTGCTCAGGTGCATGCGGCGAAATTGATGGATGGTCGCGACGTTATTATCAAACTGGTGCGGCCAAATCTCGAAAATGTTATTGAACAAGATATTCAATTATTATTGGCAGTAGCAAAACTGATCGAAAAATTCAGTCAGGACGGTAAGCGGCTACGACCTGTGGAAATTGTTGAAGATTATCGCATTACCATTTTTGATGAACTGGATTTGCAACGCGAAGCCGCTAACGCATCGCAATTGCGTCGCAATTTTTTAAATTCGCCTTTGTTATATGTTCCGGAAATTATCTGGCCATTTACCCGCCCTAATCTATTGGTGATGGAAAGAATCTACGGAATACCCGTGACTGACCTGACACAACTGAATGCACAAAATACCAATTTCAAACTATTGGCCGAACGCGGTGTAGAAATTTTTTTCACTCAAGTCTTCGAGCACAACTTTTTTCATGCCGATATGCATCCCGGCAATATTTTTGTCTCACGTGAAAATCCACAAAGCCCACAATATATGGCGGTGGATATGGCGATTGTGGCCTCGCTAACAAAAGAAGATCAGTATTATCTTGCGCGCAATTTATTGGCTATGTTCCGCCGCGACTATCGTCAAGTAGCGGAATTGCATGTGCAATCCGGTTGGGTTCCTGCGCATGTGCGTGTGGGGGATTTGGAAGCGGCTGTACGTACAGTCTGCGAACCGATTTTTGAAAAGCCCTTGAAAGATATATCCTTTGGAAATGTCTTGTTGAGTTTATTCAAAACGGCGCGTCGATTTGATATGCAAGTGCAACCCCAGTTGGTATTGCTGCAAAAAACTTTGCTAAATATTGAAGGGCTGGGACGACAACTTTATCCAGATCTGGATCTCTGGCAAACCGCGCATCCCTTTTTGGAGCGCTGGCTAAAAAATCGTTTTCATCCGAAAAGTTTATGGAAAGAATTAAAACGCTATGCACCCGAATGGATGGAAAAATTTCCGCAAGTGCCGCAATTGGTTTTTAACGGCCTACAACAATTACCCGCGATTCAAGCGGAATTGCAACTGCTGCGCGATGCACAATTGCGTCAGGCAAAACAGGATCAGCGTTTGCGATGGGCGCAATTAACTCTGATTACCATCATCGTTACAGCGTTATTTGTTGCACCATGGCTATAAATCGATAAGCGTAGGATGTCGTGGAGCCTTAGCGATACGCATCATCGGATCTGGCAATAAAAGCAATGCGTATCGCTGCGCTCCACAGCATCCTACGAAAATATCGGCACAAGATTTAAAAAACCGCTACCACTTTTACGTCTTTTGTCACCGCTGCCGCATTCACATAGCCAATGGCGTTAGCATTGTTCTTGATTTCATTGATCACATCGGCATCTGACGCCATTTCATTCGGCGGTACGCCTTTGCCTGTGAATACCAAACGTGACCAGTGTGATTTTAATTGCTTGGCACTTTTATCCAGAACCTTGTTATTAAATTCCAGTGTGGCCGGTGAGCTTTCAGGTAGTGCAAATAAAACCGCGGTTTCTTTATTGGCAAAGGTTCTATCTTTACCTAAAAACAATCGGCTGATAGACGATTTATCAAACGCCTGTGCATTTTTGAGATGAACAATCACCGCGACATCCGCGAATGCCGCGGGGCTTAGCAAGATGAGTAATCCAATTAATTTCTTCATGTCAGCAGCCTCAAAATACCCAATCGTAGGCAACCGATAACACTCTGGTACTGCCTACAAAATCAAATTGTGATTGATCGCTGAGTCTATCGACTTGCATCTTGATCGCTTGTGACGCATTGACATCATAACGCAGTGTGAGAGATGAATTAATAAATCGCTCGGGTTCATAATTGTCTCGATTGGATGATGTTTCCCAATAACGCGAACTGCTGACCAGTAATGTCCAATCATGCCAGCGTTTACCCATAGCCAACATGATTGCCGGTGCTTTGATTTTGTATTCATTCGCCGAATTATTGCGTTGATTTAAATTTAATTCACTCAAGATAAACCAGGTATCAAAATCCACGTCCAACGCAAAGCCGATTACTTCTTGTTTAACATCAGGCAGATAATCATTGCTAAAAGGTCTATCGGTCAAGGCATTATCTGACGCCATATAAACCCAGCGCAGTGTGTAAATATCCCGCGTTGCCGATAATTCAATGCCGCGAATATTTTTCCAGCGCACATCTTGTTTGATTAAACTGTAGATTCGCGAATATCCAGAATCCTTAACTTCATCGTTACCATAAAAAACATTGGTGGTTAAATCCCATTGCTGTAACTGACTGGTGTAACGTAAATTAACTCCGTTGTATCCCGCCACTTCCCAACCATATAAGGTTTGCGGTGGCCTGACCCAATCGTAGGCAAAACCTACATCCTGAATTTCGGATTTGGAATAAAGTGGAATTCGTTTTCTGCCAATTTGCAAGGTCCAATCAGGTTGAAAATCCCAGGAGAAATAAGCCCAACTAATATTCAAATCGCCTTCACGTGCAACCAACTGGGTTACAAATGAAAAATCATCGGTAATGCCAAGATTGAGCTGTCCACCAATGCGCGATTCATTTTCCAATGAAAATTTTTGATATTCGTAAATTCCACCTTCGTGATAATCCGCAATAAAACAGGGACAATCCTGTCCTATATAATTTTCTTCAATAACATCACCGGATAAAGTTTCACCGCCAACCAGACTCATAAATCCATTCCAGTTGGTGGTAATGGCTGAGGCTGATTGCGAAAAAAATAAAAAAATTATCGCCATCAAAATAATTTTCATAACTCACTCCGTCAGGACAAAACCTGTAAGCCTGCAATTACTTGATCCAGGGATTGTTTAAATGCTTGTGCCAGTGGTTCGGCATCCTGATATTTTTTTTCTTTCAATGCTTGATTCAATTCGCCAGCGGTTGTAGATACCGTGACTATGCCAATAGTGCCGGCGGTTCCTTTCAGTGTGTGACTAATACGCTCTGCCAATTCCCAGTTTTGAGACGCCATTGCCGCCAATAATTGGTTGCCAGTTTCAGCATTTTGCTTTGCAAACGACATCAATAATTTGTGAACAAACGCTCGATTGCCGCCCAAGCGTTTTAATACAGCTTCAATATCGACATGGGGAATAAATTCAGGTAATTCGCCCGGTGCTGCGTTGCTGATCTGGGCTACACCAGTTGCAGGAATTCCTGCCGGGATCTCGGAGTTTGCAGAGACATCGGAATCGAATTCACCAAATGTCTCGCATTCTTCAAATCCACCAGTATCGTCGAGTGCATTCAGTGGATCAGCCTCGCCAGAAAATAAAGCCTGAGGCGTTTCATTTTTTTCACGGGGTTTTACCCAGCGCAACAAAGAGGCAAATAATTCTTCCGGATCAACCGGCTTGGGAACATGATCTACCATGCCAGCTTTAAAACATTCTTCACGATCGACTTCCATGGCATTGGCCGTCATGGCGATAACAGGAATATCTTTGTAATTTTCCAGATGTGTTATCGCCATAGTAGCGGTGACACCATCCATCACGGGCATTTGCATATCCATCAAAATCACATCGAAATTTTCTTGTTGCGCCATATCAATGGCTTCCAGGCCGTTATTGGCGATCGATACCTGCATGCCGGCTTGGCTTAGAATTTCTTGTGCGACTTGTTGATTGATAATATTATCTTCCGCAAGCAACACTTTGATGCCTTGCAGTTCTTTCAATGTTGATATTTTATAAGCGGCTTGATGTTCTTCGTTTGTATCTACCGGAGCGCGTCCAAATAGAGCATCAAAATAAAATTGTGTTCCTACACCTAATTCACTTTTAACATGAATCCGTCCTTTCATTAATTCAATCAGATTTTTGCTAATGGCTAAACCCAAACCGGTTCCGCCAAATTGACGGGTAATGCTGGTATCCGCCTGTACAAATGATTGAAATAATTTGCTAGATTGTTCGGGTGACATACCTATACCGGAATCTTGCACTGAAAATTCGAGACGCAAATGATCATCAGTCGTTTCTAACAGCTTCACTTCTACCTTCACCTGCCCTTGCGAAGTAAATTTGATCGCGTTACTCACCAAATTCAATAACACCTGATTCAATCTCAATGGATCACCCACTAATCGTCCCGGTATGGATACAAATTCAATATTCAGCGATAAGCCTTTCTCTTCCGCCTTGGGTTCCATCATGCTTTGGGTGCGTGACAAGACTTCTTGCAAATAGAAGGGAATGCTTTCCATCTCCAGTTTGCCGGCTTCAATTTTAGAAAAGTCCAAAATATCATTGATGATACCCAGAAGTGATTGGCTTGAATAAAATACTTTTTCAATATAATCGCGTTGCTTGGCATTGAGTTCTGTACCCAAACATAAACGTGCCAAGCCAATAATGGCATTCATTGGTGTGCGAATTTCATGTGACATATTTGCCAGGAATTCACTCTTGGCTCTGGTGGCGGCATTGGCTTGCACCACCGCTTTTTGTAATTCTTCCAACATCATTTTGCGTTCGGTAATATCTTCCACGCTGCCGACAAATCCACTTTCCATGAATTGATTGCGATGAGTTTCGCGAGCCTGTGCATGTACATAGCGAATGCTGCTATCTTTTCGCAGCACTCGAAACTCCATTGAAAACTTTTGTTTGTTGTTGGTGCTATCGAGCCACTTTGAAAATACTGCCTCCCTATCATCAGGATGCAGTTGACTACTCCAACCAGTCCCCAAACTTTCAGCCAAACTCAGCCCGTAAATTTTTTGCCAAGTGTGATTGGTGTAGGTGCAATTGCCAGCAGCGTCTGTGACAAATACTCCTATGGGTAATTCAGCAATCAACGCCACATGGGAATTTTGTAATGTCTTTAAAATTTTTTCCAATAGAATGCCGTATTCATCATGTGTGCCCGAAATAAATTCTGCAGTTAAATCACCCTGAACAATTCGGTCGGAGGTTTGCAATGCTCTTTGTAAGGTATTGAAGGATGAAAGATACATACCGATAAAAAAGTACAAGGCAATTAACACAGCCAGAACTACAAAAAATAATTGTGCTAATAATTGATCTTGTGTTTTTTGTAAACGTTTTAACAAGATTCCATCCAGTAGATTAACCAATTGAGTGGCGGCTTGCTTAGCCAGTCCCAGCGTTGTGGATGTCAATAGATGATGATGGCCAATAACATCGTCAGACACATCGGATCGTTCAACAAATTCTTCTTCCATAAACGTCAGTAGCAATTCATTTTGTTCAAGAATAGGATTTTTTATTGCGATCAATTCTTCTTTGACTTCTGGATTAACAGCAATCACTTCATCCAAATCCAAATTAAAATTGCCAAGAATTTCCCTGATGCGATCGTGTTTAACCGCCATATCTTCTTGTTCGGCGATATCAATTTGTGCATCGGATAACCAATAAGCTCCCGATGCTTTGGCTTGCCACAAGGATTCGACCATTAATGGTATACGAAACTCCAGCGCGCTAATCAAAAAATAACTGTCGACTTCAGGGTCAAGCGTTAAATTGGAATTTCGGCTGATATTAGTAATCAGAATGGTCAGTTTGCGAATGAGTTCAGTGTGCTGGCTATAAGCTTTCAGCGGAGAATTTTGTTTTTGTAGCGACAACCAATCATCTTGAATGTCTTGCCAAATCGAGGTGGTAATCAACTCCGGATGAACCTGTTGCATTTGGTTCAACTGCTGAATCAATTGATTAATTTGTTGTTGCGATTTAAGCACTTGGCTTTGATCAGGTTTGGCTTCGGTAAGCACTAATCCAGTTTGCCAGCGATGCTCCTGAACTTGCACCAGAAGATCAAACACCGGTCGTGTATATTGGGTTCCGACTAATTCTTGCCGAACAATATTCTGGGTCTTTAAATTAGTCTCCAAAATAAAATAACTGGCTCCTGCTAACGGCAATAAAAATAACAAGGCAATCAACGTCAACTTGGGGGTATAACGTAGTTGATTCATTAATCGAATGGCAGGGCGGAGCAAATACAGCATAAGTCAATCCGGAAAAGGTTGACTTAAGTGTAGACGAGATTGTCTGATCTGGTTCATGGCTATTCATCCTTCATCTGCTATTATCGAAAGATAAAAAACGGATAAGAGGATATGTCATGTCTACTCGGGCAAGTATTCTGCTTGTGGATGATACCCCTGAAAATCTTGATGTTTTAAGCGCCATTCTTGAAGA
>CAZICR010000112.1:0-8843 GCA_964537795.1 uncultured Cellvibrionaceae bacterium
AGTTCCTTCGAGTTCAATCCCGATACTAAAATCATTGCAATCTTCAACGCCCTGATAAGTGGACTTACCTGCATGCCACGCCCTGTCATCAAAGCTAACAAACTGGGTAATAACCCCAAAACGATCAATCAATAAATGCGATGAAACTCTCAAATCAGCAATGGTTTCAAAATAAGGATCCCAGGTTTTATCCAATCGATTCTGAAAAAAATCCTCAATAAATCCGCCTCCAAATTTCCCCGGAGGCAAACTGATGTTGTGAATGACCAGTAAACTGATCTCAACGGAATCAGGTCGCTGATTAAAATTCGGCGATTCGCAAATAATCGCCTGATTCAACCAGCCATCAATAATTTTCATCAAGCGGGTACCGTTCTGTCTGCGGCCCAGAGTCGTAAACGGGCAATTTGTTCTGCCATCACCACGGATAACGGACTGGTATTGGCGAGTTCTGTCATTAACATTGGCATATCCAGAGGTTTTTCAGCGGCATTCGCCGAATAAAGCGCACTGACAATTGCCTGTTCAATTTCCGAGCCCGAAAAACCATCGCTGGCTATTGCCAATTCCGTTAAATTAAATTGTTCAACCAAACAATTGCGCTTGCGCAAATGAATGGAAAAAATTTCCTCACGAATCGCAGCATCGGGTAAATCGACAAAAAAGATTTCATCCAACCGACCCTTACGAATCAATTCCGGTGGTAAGCGCGTGATGTCATTACTGGTTGCAACAATAAAAACCCGCGTTTTACGTTCTGCCATCCAAGTTAATAATGTGCCCAACAAACGTTGTGATACACCATTGTCATGACCATCCTGCGCCATACCTTTTTCGATTTCATCAAGCCATAACACACAAGGTGACATGGCATCAGCAAGCTTTAAGGCTTCGCGCAAATTGCGTTCAGTTTCACCATGAAATTTATTGTAGAGTGCGCCCACATCCATGCGCATTAATGGCAAGCCCCATAAACCTGCCACCGCTTTTGCAGCAAGACTTTTTCCACCACCCTGCACGCCCAATAATAAAATTCCCTTGGGCCTGTCTATTTTTGATTCTTCAATATTGAATGCGCCCTGACGGGTAGCCAGCCAACGTTTTAAATTATTCAAACCACCCACATCGGCAAAACTTTCTGTTTGTTGTTCAAAATGAATAATCCCTTCCATATCCAACAATGCAAACTTGATTTTATTGATTTTGGGTAAATCTTCTTCAGACAAAGAACCATCGTCCCAAATAGCATGGCGCACTAAACGGCGAATATCGCTCACGCACAGGCCTTGTAAATTGTTCACCAATTTTTTCAGTGTGATATTGTCAGTTTTTACACGAGTCCCATGATGCCTATCGGACCACTCCTTAGCTTCTTCACGTACAATTTCCATAATTAAATCATCATCCGGTAAGGCCAGGCTGTACGTAGTACTGTATCGCGATAACTCTGTGGGTAAATCCAACTGGTGACTTAAAAAAACCAAAGTATGGGGCACTGCAAAATGATTCAAAGCAATATCTTTTAACAAACGCACAACACGCGGCTGATCTACCAGAAAAGAATGGAAATCGCACAAAGCAAAAATCGCCGGCTTTTGCATTTGTTTAATTTGTCGCAACATATTTTCCGGCAGAACTGCCTCAGGCTCGGATGGCCCGGTCTCTTTTGGCAATAATTGCAAGCCTCGATTGGCGCGGGTCAAACCATCAGTAATTGACCACCGATACAATTCCTTGGACTGCTGATCAGCCACTTTATGCAACACATCCAGCGCCTTTTTTTCTTCATAAGTTTCAATAACCAGCAAGGGAACTCGCGTATCCAGCAGATATTTAATTTCGTTAACGTCTTGCATATTTATTTAATTTTCCTGAAAGTATTTGATTTCAATCCCCCTCTCCCCCTGCCCCTCTCCCACAAGGGGAGAGGGGAATTGGTTTTGTTCGAACTTTTACTTGAACGCACAATTTTCAAATTCAATTTTCTGTTCCTTAAAAGCTCAAATCTGTTCCCTCTCCCTTGATGGGAGAGGGTGTTTTATTCAACCTTAATTTTCTTCTTCAAGAGAATATCACTGCTCGATGCACCCACTTGAATTTCATAGTCGCCCGGCCTGACCCGGTAGGATTTTTGCTCCTCATCATAGTAAGTGAAATCGCGATTAACCCGCAAACCAAAATTCAACGATTGGTTTTCACCCGGCTTTAACTCAACTGATTTGAACGCGCGCAAATTTTTAATTGCATCCATCGGTTCCCTATCCAAAGAACGTATATAAACCTGCACAACTTCATTGGCTGGCACATTGCCAAGGTTCTTCAAATCAAAGCTGATAGCCAGCGAATCATTTTGTTGCAAATGCTCTTTATCCAATACCAGATTTTTGTAAGCAAAGCTGGAATAGGACAAACCATGGCCAAACGGATAAAGCGGCTTTTCATCGTAGTAACGATAGGTGCGCCCTTGCATGGAGTAATCCTGAAAATCCGGCAATTGGGCATTAGCCTTGTAGAAAGTAACGGGCAATCGACCGGACGGGCTGACATCGCCAAACAACACATCCGCAACTGCGTTACCACCGCGTTGCCCTGGATACCACGCCATTAAAATTGCAGGCACATTTTTATCCGCCCAATCCACCGCCATTGATGAACCACCGGTTAAGATCAACACCACAGGCTTACCGGTTGCAACCAAATCCTCCAATAGCTTTTGCTGGGGTTTTGGCAATACCAGATCCGTTCTGTCACCTCCCATAAAACCGGGATAGCTCACTTTCATTTCTTCGCCTTCAACATCACCTGTTAAACCGCCAACAAAAATAATTACTTCGGATTTTTTTGCTGCATCCATCGCTTCTTCATGAAGTGATTTGGCACCCGGCAACTGCCAACCCAGTCTCACTTCTGCATCGCGGATATCTTCAAAATATTCGAGTTTGATATCGTAAATTTTTCCTGCATCCAAATGTAATTTAACTGATTGGCTACGCAATCTATCGGTTAATTCCCAGACATCCAGTAGATTTTTGTTGTCAATAAATAAACGTACGCCATCATTGGCGCTGACATTAAATTCATATTCACCTGAAAGCGGAGCAATTAATTTTCCTGTCCAACGAACACTGTAGATATCGTTGGGTAAGCCTTCACCTTTTTTTAATTCCCCGCGAGCAACCATAGAATCTGTAGGTGCTCCCCTATCCCAACGAAAATCTATTCGGGAATCAATTCTGGTTAACAATGGTTTACCGGCAAAATCCACTCCTCGAAAATATTCGCCTTTTAATCCCTGCTCATTTGAATCAGCGGATGGGCGTAAAAATCTTGAATCTATCAGTGGGGCTGCACGCGGATCTTCCCTTCCTTCAACCAACTCTGCACCTCGCGCATAATAAACCTGGGTGCCGGATGAAACGGCTTGACGGATTCCATTTAAAATCGTGACCGGTTTTTCAGGAGTTCCATAATAGTTCCCCAAAAGGGACATCACTTCGTCCGCTGTCGGACCGATGACCGCGATATATTTCAGATCTTTTTTCAGCGGCAATAGTTTCTTATTTTTTAATAACACCAAGCTTTTTTGTGCAGCTTTGCGCGCTAATTCATCATGCGCTGCAGATTGATTCACTGAATAAGGAATTTGCGCAAAAGGCACTTGGGAATCAGCATCAAACATGCCTAAACGAAAACGGGTATAAAACAAGCGGCGCAAGGCATCATCAATTTCTGCTTCGGTAATTAATCCTTGTTTGACTGCATTGGTTAATGCGCCATAGGTTTTTCCACAATTGAGTTCCAATCCTCTTTTTACACCCAATGCTGCCGCTTCTTCTGCAGTTTTAACAATCTTGTGATGCAGGAAAATATCTTCGATTGAATCACAATCCGAAACGACATAACCTTTAAATCCCCAATCTTTTCGCAAAACATCCAACAACAATCGCTGACTGGCCGATGCCGATTCACCATTAACACGATTGTAAGCGCCCATTACTGCCGCAACATTTGCCTCTTGCACCAACGCGCGAAACGCGGGTAAATAAGTTTCATACAAATCGCGCTCTGTGGGTCGCGCATCAAATTCATGTCGATTAAATTCGGGGCCGCTGTGTACCGCAAAATGTTTTGCAGTGGCATCAGTTTTCCGATATTTCGGATGATCACCTTGCAATCCTTTTACAAAAGCTACACCCATTTGACTGGTTAAATAAGGATCTTCGCCATAAGTTTCCTGACCTCGACCCCAACGTGGATCGCGAAAAATATTGATGTTGGGCGACCAGAAAGTTAATCCCTGATAGCGATTGCGCTGATCACGCTTGGAAAATTCATGATATTTCGCACGTCCTTCATCGCTGATCACAGTGGCGACTTCCAGCATCATGCTTGGATCAAAACTGGCGGCAAGTCCAATCGCTTGTGGAAACACAGTTGCAGATCCTGCCCTGGCTACACCATGCAATGCTTCGTTCCACCATTCATATTTCGGCACCCCCAAACGAGGAATAGCTGGTGCATCGTTTTGCATTTGCGATACTTTTTCTGCGAGCGTCATCCGCGACACCAAATCAGCAGCGCGCGCTTCAAAACTTTTTTGGGTGTTCTGATAGACAGGTTTTTCTTTTGCAATTAAATTCAAACTGATAAACGCAAGCAGAATGAATCCAATAGAGGTGAGTCGTTGTAATAGGTGTTGCGATGAATACTCTGATGAATCTTGTGATGGTTGAGTCATTTTTATTATTCCAGTTGAATAGATTAAATACATTATTATTGTTATTGAGCTTCGGACTATATAAGCCGACCACCTGATATACAAGAAAAGGGCTTGGCTGAAAAGATGGAGAAAGCTATCAAACTTTGATTAAATGACCTAACGTCTCTATCTTCCGGGAATCCAGCCATGCTAAATAAGCCATTAACATTTCTCGACAAATTGATTATCCATGTGGATCAATCGCTTAGAACATTGGCAGCCGGAAATGACCTAACCAGTAGCCGTCCATCACCTTCAAGCCATCTGCCGCAGAATGAACTCACAGATGCGGAACGAAAACGTTCTGCTGGCTTAATGCGGGTCAATCACACGGGTGAGGTTTGTGCGCAAGCGCTTTATCAGGGGCAAGCGCTGACCGCGAAACTTCCAGAAGTCAGACAGGATATGGAACGTGCAGCCTCAGAAGAAATTGATCACTTGGTGTGGTGTCAGGAGAGATTGAATCAACTTGATAGCCGACCAAGCTTGTTGAATCCAATCTGGTACGCCATGTCATTTACGATTGGCGCAAGCGCAGGACTTATCAGCGACAAAATCAGCCTGGGTTTTGTTGCGGCTACTGAAGATCAAGTCTGCAAACATCTGCAAAAACATTTGCAAGAATTACCAACGGACGATCAACAAAGCCGTGCAGTAGTCACCCAAATGCTTGAGGATGAAGCCAAACACGCACAAATGGCGCTGAATGCAGGTGGTTATAATTTTCCTGCACCGGTAAAAAAATGCATGACGCTGGTTTCGAATATGATGACCAAAACCAGCTTTCATATTTAAACGATAGTTTTTTATTAAGAGAACTAAACCTCTTTTACTTCATAAGAATGGGTAATTTCAACGCCACCTGCTTCCAACATAATTGATGCGGAACAATATTTGGTCGCAGACAACTCAACTGCTCGTTTAACTTGCGCATCCTTCAAGTCTTTTCCTGTAACAATAAATTTGAGATGAATTTTGGTAAAGGGGGATGGCACCCCCTCCGCACGCTCAGCTTCCAATTCACAACGACAATCAACAACCTGCTGACGGGATTTTTGCAAAATACTTACAACATCAAACGCTGAACAGCCTCCCAAGCCCAGTAACAGCATTTCCATAGGACGAGGGCCTGTATTGCGACCGCCATGATCAGCTGGACCATCCATCAACACTGCATGCCCACTACCTGACTCACCCAAAAATTGAGCGCCATCTACCCACTTAACAACTGCTTGCATAAAAACCTCACCGGGAAAACGAATCAATTAATTTGTCTCGCAGGGTAACATAGGCGTTGAATAAAGCAGAAATGTCACCGAAGTTAACAAAACTGATAAGATTTTATGATTACTTGTAGACAAGTCTTGAAACACAGAATATAACTGCGTCACAAATATGCGTCGATTACTTTTACAATCCCGGTTGCGTTGTCATACTCAACAACATTACAATCAGTTGATTACTAAATAAAAAACAGCAGGAGTTGAATCTTGGTTGCTGTCTCTCTGACACCCCATATTAAAAACGTGGATGAATTTCTCATCCATTGCCATCGTCGTCGTTACCCGGCTAAAAGTACGATCATTTATGCTGGCGACAAAAGTGACTCGCTCTATTACATAGTCAAAGGTTCCGTGACTGTGTTGATTGAAGACGATGACGGTCACGAAATGATTGTCGCTTACCTGAATGATGGTGATTTCTTTGGCGAAATGGGACTTTTCGACCACAGCGATTCCCGTAGCGCTTGGGTAAGAGCTAAATCCGAATGCGAAGTCGCTGAAATCAGCTACGCCAAATTTCAGGAAATTTCTGAATCACATCCGGAATTTTTGTTTGCACTTGGCAGCCAAATGGCAAGACGTTTGCGTGCGACAACACGTAAAGTAGGTGATCTCGCCTTTTTGGATGTTACAGGTCGCGTAGCTCGAACACTACTTGAACTCTGCAAAGAACCCGATGCCATGACCCACCCGGACGGTATGCAAATTAAAATCACTCGCCAGGAAATCGGTCGTATTGTGGGTTGTTCACGCGAAATGGTTGGTCGTGTTTTGAAAACATTGGAAGATCAGGGATTGGTTTTGGTAAAAGGCAAAACCATGGTAGTTTACGGAACGCGATAAATATTTCAGATGTATAAAATAAAAACCCGCTTAATGCGGGTTTTTATTTTTGTGGATTACTTAAAAAACTCCGCCAAGGCAACTCCAGGCTCATCCGCTCGCATAAAGGCTTCGCCCACCAAAAATGCATTCACATTTTTTGCTTGCATGGCTTTTACATCTGCTGGCGAAAGAATTCCGCTTTCTGTAACAACAATTCTGTCGCTGCTAATATTTGGAAGCAATTTGTAAGTTGTATCGAGAGTGACATCGAAAGTGTGTAAGTTGCGGTTGTTAATACCAATCAATTTATTGGGCAATTCCAGGGCAATATCCAACTCTGCTTGATCATGCACCTCAACCAAAACATCCAAACCAATTTCTTGTGCAAGTTGATTTAATTCTTTAAGTTTTGTTGATTCCAAGGCGGCCACAATCAGTAACACACAATCAGCACCTAAAGCGCGAGCTTCATAGATATGGTACTCATCAACTAAAAAGTCTTTGCGGATAACAGGCAAACTCACAGCGGCGCGTGCTTGTTGCAAATAAGCATCAGCACCTTGAAAAAAATCAATATCAGTTAAGACTGACAAACAAGCTGCACCGCCTTTTTCATAAGAGACCGCAATTTCGGCGGGATTAAAGTTTTCGCGAATTACACCTTTACTGGGTGATGCCTTTTTAATTTCAGCAATAACACCCGCTTTGCCTTGTGCAATTTTATTTTCGATAGATTTAACGAAACCGCGAGCGCCAGGTTGTTCAGCGGCGC
Source organism: uncultured Cellvibrionaceae bacterium (assembly GCA_964537795.1). GTDB lineage: Bacteria > Pseudomonadota > Gammaproteobacteria > Pseudomonadales > Cellvibrionaceae > Cellvibrio. Next base: position 7,640 of record CAZICR010000112.1, read on the forward strand.
GAGCTTTGACATCCGCCAAAGACACAGTTTTTTTTCGCTCGGCAATTTCTTGCCATTTGCGATCAATAATTTTTTTTAGGATTGTGGGAGTATTCATGCGGAAAACACCTGTGTAAACGCCGCCAATTCATTAATCTTTTCACCAGCCAATCCACTGGCAACAGCGTCTTTTGCCATTTCAATTCCGTGAGCCAGATCGGGTGCAACTCCGCTTACATAAATTGCAGCGCCTGCATTTAACGCAATAATATCAGCCGCTTTTTTAGCAGCATCACTAGTGCGTTTACCTAATGCATCTTTAATTAAGGTTAATGATTCCTGCGCACTGGTGACAGTCAAACCAATCAAACTTTGTGAAGCTATGCCAAAATCTTCTGGCTTAAGATAAAACTCAGTGACTTGACCATTTTTTAATTCTGCAACACGGGTTTCTGTCGCCAAACTGATCTCATCCAAACCATCTTTCGCATGAACAACCATCACATGCTCACTACCCAATCGTTTCAAAACTTCCGCCATGGGTTTACACAATTCACCATTGAACACTCCAATGACTTGTCGTTTAACTTTTGCAGGATTAGTCATAGGGCCGAGCATATTAAAAATTGTGCGCAGCGCTAATTCTTTGCGTGGACCAATCGCGTGTTTCATTGCACTGTGATGCGCCGGTGCAAACATAAAACCCACACCAATTTCTTTTACACAACGCGCAACTTGTTCGGGTGTAATTGTTAGATTAATTCCTGCAGATTCCAACACATCCGCACTGCCGGTTGAACTGGAAATAGAACGATTACCGTGTTTGGCAACTTTCCCACCCGCAGCCGCCACCACAAATGCACCTGCTGTTGAGACGTTAAATAAATTGGCACCGTCACCACCGGTACCACAGGTATCCACTAAATAAGGTAAATCAATTACAACCGGCGTTGCCAATTCACGCATCACTGTCGCTGCACCGGTAATTTCATCAATGGTTTCGCCTTTCATGCGCAGCGCAACCAAAAAGCCGCCGATCTGCGCTGGTGTTGCACCACCAGTCATAATTTCACGCATCACCGCGATCATCTCGTCCGTTGAGAGATCAATGCGATTTACCAGTTGATTTAAAGCTTGTTTGATATTCATTTCATTTTCCTTCCAAAAAGTTCTTCAACATCGCATGCCCTTGCTCGGTCAAAATCGATTCCGGATGAAATTGCAC
>CAZICR010000113.1:0-8828 GCA_964537795.1 uncultured Cellvibrionaceae bacterium
TTTGAACAGGGGCAAGTTGAAATTTTAAAACAAGACGTTGGTGTTAGTGTCAGCGCTGAATTGAAATATTCGTTCTAGTTTACCCCTCGAAGCAAACCTTTGATCCCCCCGTTATGGGGGATTTTTTTTGCTATCTAAAAAACTTATCTACATCCCAAAGGCAAAAATTTACTCTCCACATTCGTTAAATTTTCGCCTACCGCCATCATGCCTTCTGGCACAGCTGAATAACCACAAACCCATGAAATGGGGCTGGTATCTGAATCTTTTACCCGTATTGGTCTTATGCTGAGAGTTTTATTTTTTAGATTGGGGTGAACTTTATTGCCGAGGTATAAATGGAATGCGCCGTCTTTTAATTCAATACGGGTGACAAAATTTCCGATTAAATGATTGGGTTTTGGAATATCGGCTTCTTCGTTATCGACTGGAAATTCAAGGTTGGCTTCATAAAAAAGTGAAATTTGTTTCTTATATTTTTCAACTAACTCTATTGATTCAGTTATTTGTTTTCGCGATACGTTGTCTTGCGGAATAGGCAGAGCAAACAGAGCCAATATACAAATGATGGCGAGCACAACCATCATTTCCATTAGGGTGAAACCGGTTAATTTTTTCATACCAACACTGCCCCCTGCCCCCTCCTAACACTACAAAAATTTCGCCGCATACCAACAACTTGCGTGAAGCTCATAGCCCTGCTCTTTTGCCCAAGCAATTCCAGTTCGCACCAATTTTTCGGCTATTCCCTGCCCACGAAATTCCGGCGGAACAAAGGTGCTGTAAAAATCTATTTGATTTGCATCTGACAATCGGTAAGCCAATACAGCTTCTTTCCCGTCTTTCTGAACAATAAATTGTTGATTCTGCAGTTGATGAATAACGTTTATCAAATTTTCGAGCCCCACAAATCATATTCATCTGCATGATCAACTTTCACTTGCACTATATCGCCGGGTTTTACATTTTGTTCATCATTTAAATAAACAGCACCATCAATTTCCGGTGCATCAGCAAAGCTGCGACCTATAGCTCCTTCTTCGTCAACTTCATCGATTAATACCGAAATCGTTTTGCCGATTTTTTGTTGCAATTTATCAGCAGAAATTTTTTGCTGTAATTGCATAAAACGATCATAACGTTCTTGTTTGATTTCATCGGGCACGTGATCCGGTAAATCATTTGCTTTGGCACCCTCAACTGGCGAATATTGGAAACAACCGACACGATCCAATTGGGCTTCTTGTAAAAAATCCAGCAATTGATTGAAATCGTCCTCTGTTTCGCCGGGAAAACCCACAATAAAAGTGGAACGCAAGGTTAAATCAGGCACTTGTTGACGCCATGAATGAATGCGTTCCAACGTTTTTTCAACTTGACCCGGTCTGCGCATTTTGCGCAACAAGGTTGGGCTAGCGTGTTGGAAAGGAATATCCAAATAAGGCAACACTTTGCCATCGGCCATCAGCGGAATAATATTGTCCACATGCGGATAGGGATAAACATAATGCAAGCGTACCCAAACACCTAACTCACCCAATGCCGCCGACAATTGATACATATCCGTTTTCAGTGGGCGACCATCCCAAAAGTCGGTGCGGTGTTTAATGTCCACACCATAAGCAGAAGTGTCTTGTGAAATCACCAATAACTCTTTTACACCGGCTTTCACCAAACGCTCGGCTTCGCCCATCACTTGTCCTATTGGTCGGCTGACTAACTTGCCGCGCATATCGGGGATGATGCAAAAACTGCAACTGTGGTTACAACCTTCAGAAATTTTTAGGTAAGCATAATGACGCGGTGTGAGCTTAATACCTTGAGGTGGAACCAAATCGGTAAAAGGATTGTGATTGGCTTTGGGCGGTAAATGTTGATGGACTTGAATCAACACTTCTTCATAAGCATGTGCGCCGGTAATGCCCAATACATTCGGGTGCACCTGAATAATTTCGTCTTTCTTGGCACCCAAACATCCCGTTACCAACACCTTGCCGTTTTCACTCAAGGCTTCACCAATTGCACCCAAGGATTCCTGCACGGCACTGTCGATAAAGCCGCAGGTATTGACTATCACCATATCGGCGTCGTTATAACTGGGAACTATGTTGTAACCTTCCATGCGTAATTGGGTGAGGATACGTTCGGAATCCACCAGATTCTTGGGGCAGCCGAGACTTACAAAGCCGATAGTGGGGTTGTCAGAAACAGGTTTGGTACTGGTCATAATGCAGGTTCAACGAAGAATAAAATAGCGCTCATTGTAGGGGGTTAAGCGCTTTTTGCCCAATAGAAAGTCAGGTTTTAATTCATCACAATAAAACCGGAGTTTCCTAGAATTAACACACAGTCAAACTACACTTATTTCATTATCCACAATTTGAGTGTGTGTTTATGTTTAACGGGACAAGTTTAAAAGCGACTTTTGGATTAGTCATGAGTGCACTATTGGCAGGTTTTTTGGCGTTTGGCGTTCTGGCTTATACCAAACTCAATTTACTCACAGTTGAAGGCCCTGTTTATAAGAAACTGGTTCAAGGTAAAGACCTTATTGCCGATATTCTGCCACCTCCCGCTTATGTCATAGAAAGCCAACTGGTTCTTTATCAACTGGCAAATAATACCGGTCAAAAAAATGAAAAATTAGCTTATCTAAAAAAACTGGAAAACGATTTTTCAGTCAGGGCCGAATTTTGGACCGAACAGACACTGTCAAAAAATCTGGAAACTACAATCGAAAAGGAATTGATACCAACCGGAATCACTTTTTACAATTTTGTAAATCACGATTTTGTTCCGGAGATAGAATCAGGAGATTCACTAAAAATATTCAATCGATTGCGAGAGGCTCAAGCTCTGTATGATCGTCATAGATCGGCAGTTGATAAAGTCGTTAATCTAGCAGTACAAGAAAATATTGATCTTGAAAACTATACCCGCAATCAAGTCTCTTCCGGCTACTTTTGGCTAACAACTATATTTGTTTTTTCTGTCAGTGTTGCATTAATTGTTGCTTTTCTTGCATCGAAAATGCTGTTGCGCCAACTCGGTGGAGAACCACTGTTTGTTCAGTCTTTGGTATCGGAACTTGCGACAGGTAATCTTAAAATACGTATAGATACTGATTCGTCTCGTGAAAGTCTTCTCAATAGCATCAACAAAATGGTGGGCAAATTTGTCGATGTAGTCAAAAGCGTCGACAAAATTAATCGCGATGTCAGTCAATCGATTTATCATGTCGCCAATACCACCAAAGAAATTCATGTTAGTTACGCCGCACAAGAATCAGAATCCACAGAAGTCACCAAGGCCACCAATGATTTGAAAGAATTACTCTATTCTGTTCAGAATATGACGCACAATGCACAATCCAAAACCCAAGCCGTTGAAGAAAAAGCTAAAGCTGGATTGCAATCTATAGAAGATATTTCCCTCGCCATGGAAAAAGCGGTAACTAAAGTCGACAGTTCCGAAAATTCAGTGCGTGAATTAGCGAATGCCAGTACCGAAATTAATACCATCGTCTCCAGTATTAAAACTATCGCTGATCAAACCAATTTGCTCGCTTTGAATGCGGCTATTGAAGCTGCGCGTGCAGGTGAACAAGGGCGCGGGTTTGCGGTGGTTGCGGATGAAGTCAGAACTCTGGCAACAAAAACCAGTCAGGCGACTACCTTAATTCAAACTATAGTCAACGATTTGAACCATAAAGTAGAAGAAAGTTTGCACTCAATGACTGAAGTTGCCAATGTGGTAAAACAGACGCGTGAACAGGTAAAGGCGAATGGGGATTCTATTCAAAAAATCGCTAAAGAGGCACATGAAAGTAGTGAGTACAGTGGTGAAATAGCCACTGCATCTTCTGTACAAATCGAAAAATTAGCAGCTCTGAATGCAAGACTTAATAATCTTTACGCCACTATGAAATCTACAGGCTCTACACTGGACTTGGTACACAACATCAATGACTCACTGCACAAAACAGTCGCTGTACTGCAAAATAAAATTGAGTTCTTTAGATTTGATTCACAAGAAATACCGAAATTACATCATCCCAATGACAAACGAAAACATGATCGAATCAAAAATTCGCTGTTTGTGAATATCCGGATGGATACAGAAAAAATTCCCGTCTTAACAAAAGATTTCAGCATCGGAGGATTATCATTTACTACACCCGACCCCTTAGGCTCACGAATGAATGATTTATTAATATTGGAAATAAAACCACCACAAAAAGATCTCGATACCTACCTCAAGCAAAATGCAGTTCCAATAACCGGAAAAATTGTCAGAATTGAAAAAACCGGTAAAGAACATTTTTATGGTATTGAATTTATCAATTTGTCTACCGATGCAAAAAAAATATTGAACGAATCGTTAAAATTCTATCAATCGGATGCCAAACCACCGAGATAGCCCTTGGCAAATTGCCAGGCAACTCGCCCGCTGCGTGAACCACGGGACCTTTCCCAAAGCAGCGAAGCTTCAGCAACAGATTGATCCCAAGTGCCGCCGAAATGCCGAATCCAATATTCTGCCGCTGCCAAATATTCATCTTGAGAAAAGGGATAAAAACTTAACCACAAACCAAAGCGATCCGATAAAGAGACCTTCTCTTCAATAGCATCACCCGGCCGTAATTCACCATCTTCATAACTCACATCCAAATTTTCTTTCATGGATTGTGGCATTAAATGACGGCGATTGCTGGTGGCATAAAACAACATATTGGAACCAGGATTCACAATCGAACCTTCCAGCACAGACTTCAACGCTTTGTAACTGGTTTCACCTTCTTCAAAAGACAAGTCATCACAAAAAACGATAAATTTTTCAGGGCGATCCGCTATTAAATCGACAATATCCATTAAAAATCGCAAATCAGTTTTATCCACTTCAATAATTTTCAACCCTTTATCGGCAAATTGATTCCAGCAAGCTTTCACCAAACTGGATTTACCTGTTCCTCTGGCACCAGTTAACAACACATTATTCGCCAAACGACCTTCAACAAATTGTTGGGTATTTTTCAACAAACCTTGTTTCTGGGTATCGCAATTTTTAATCGAATCCCACTCGACTTTGTGTGGCGATAACACCGCTTGCAAATAGCCTTTATTTTGTGGACTAATCCGCCATCTAAACGCCGATGCATTCCAATCCGGTACCACTATGGATTGAAAAAACAGTGTTTCTACCCTATCCAACAATCTGTCCAAACGATCTACCAAGTTAACAAAATCAGTCATGTACCACCTGCAAATTAATAAAGCTGGGCTATAGTTTCAGGGAGCCAGTTTGCCACAGAGTTCAGTTATGTTTAACAAACAAGAATTGCAATTAATGGGAAAAACACTCATGCAGCGCCGTGAGTGGTTAGTCAAAAATCTGGATAACCCGGATATGGCAGCTGCCCGTCAACAAAATCAGCAAGCAATTCAGTTGTTAGACAGCATACTGTCCAAGCTCAGCAAACAATTGCAATCAACCGCAACTGAAACAGAGACTCGTGAACAGCCAGCTGCTGTCAATCATTACATCTCGCAAAAAACTGCTTCACCTATCCGTCAAGCGGCACAGATTCGTCGACAAAAGTTAATGCCGGATCAAATAAAAGTATTGATCGTAGATGATGACAATTTATTAATCGAACTATTAACAGCCATGGTGAATTCAGCCGGTATTGAGAACATCACTGTTGCCAGCGATGGCATGAAGGCAGTCACCATGATGTTTGATGCTAATCCGGTTTATGACTTGGTTCTATGTGATTGGCACATGCCGGAAAAAAATGGCATTGACGTACACACTGCCATGCGTGCATCTGAACGATATCACGGTACTATTTTTATGTTAGTCACTGCAGTGACTGAAGCCAAATTAATCCGCGATGCAATTGACGAAGGTGTTGACGATTACGTTGTAAAACCTTTGGAGCAGGAAAAAATGTTAAAAAAAATTGCACGTCATTTTCCGCAGGTGAAAGCGGGCTGAGTTTAAAGTTTATAAATCACAAACAATTCTTCGCAAAAACACCCTGTTCTTCTTTGGTCCAGTCGGAATCAGGTTTTACCATCATCAATTCACACCAATCCTCTGATCCCGATTCAGGATTTTTATTTTGCATATTGGCAACTTTTTCTTTTAATGACTCAGGTGTAAAGTCAATCTTTTCCGGTGTTCCGGATTGTGTTGATTGGGATGCTTTTAATTCAGCTTCTGCCTGGGCCGCCATCGCCTGTAACTGCTTGAGCGTGTCTCGTGCTTCTTGATTGGATTGTTGTTCCGCTATTTGTTTTTGCTGCTCCGCATACACTACAGCTTGTTGGTTGGCATTTTTTACTATAAGTACTCCAGCAATAATCACCAAAATACTCAAACCAATCACAACAGATAAAAAATATTTACTGTTTAAAACTGCCAGGACTTTATTCATATTCTTACAACCAATCAGCCATTTGTTCTGCGTAATAAGTAATAATTAAATCTGCACCTGCACGTTTGAATGCAATCAAACTTTCCAGTACAACTGATTTTTCATCTATAACACCAGCCGCAGCACCTGCTTTAATCATGGCGTATTCACCGCTGACTTGATAAACCGCCAAAGGTTTCATACTGTTTGCACGTATTGATGCCAACACATCCAAATAAGCAATACCAGGTTTCACCATTAAAATATCTGCACCTTCTGCGTCGTCTTGTAATGATTCTGCCAGAGCTTCACGTGCGTTCGCGGGATCCATTTGATAACTGCTGCGAGTACCTTTGAAATTACTATCAACCGCGTCACGAAACGGGCCATAAAAAGCCGATGCAAATTTTGTTGAATAAGACATTATAGGAATTTGTTGGAACCCGGATTCATCCAATGCCTGACGAATTGCACTGATCATACCGTCCATCATGCCGGAAGGCGCAATCATATCCACACCGGCTTTTGCAGCCAGAACCACTTGCTTTTGCAAATTCAACAAGGTTTTATCGTTATCAACATCATGTTCGTGAACAACACCGCAGTGACCATGCGTTGTGTATTCACAAAAACAATTATCGCTAATCACTAACATGTTCGGCTGAGCTCTTTTAGCTACACGAATCATGCGCGACAACAAACCGATTTCATTCCATGTATCAGAACCTATCTCGTCTTTATGTGTAGAAACACCAAATAAAATGATTGCACGAACCCCTTTATTCCACGCACGATTTACTACTTCTGCCAATTGCGATTCCGGATAACGAAATACGCCCGGCATGGATTTAATCGCAACCGGTTCAGTGATTCCCTCTTCTACAAATATCGGCAAAATAAAATCTGTCATACGCAGATGATTCTCGCGCACCAAATCTCGCAATACAGGTGTTTTACGCAAACGACGGAAGCGAAAATCGGGAGTGATGAGTTGTGACATGTTTTTAGTCCCGGATAAAAATTAAAATGTATTATTCCCCTCTCCCCCCGCCCTCTCCCAAAGGGAGAGGGAGCAGTTCCCCACTTTGAAAAAGGGGGGCTAGGGGGGATTTAAAATCTCAGAAAATTTGACCATCTTAGATCCCTCCCCCGCCTCCCCTTTTTCAAAGTGAGTAGCCAATTCCCTTTTTGTGGTGAATTGATATTCCCTCTCCCTCTGGGAGAGGGTTAGGGTGAGGGCAATTCACCCATGCAAAAACCCTTCATGACTCCATTCACATTTTACTTTCACATTGCCTGATCCAGGAACATGACATTCTTCATGAGTTTCCCATACAAAAGTATGTTTACCAGATAACTCCGTTTCCAAATGCACAGTTGCCGACACCCAATACATTTGGCTTAACAATTTTTCAAAATGGGCAATCCATTGATCCCATTCATATTCAACGGCTTTGTATGAAGCGCCAAAATGAATGACTTCTGTTTGATAGCGTAAGGATGAGTCCTGTTGTTTCCCCGGTAAAGAAAACATTTCCTGACATAAAAACGGCCATTCTTCTGCCGGCGGTAATTGTAAAATGGCGTCGCGATTATTTTGTAATCGTTCATTAGCTACCATGCCCGGAGGCACATCTTTAATACAACCATAAACAATTGATTCTTGATCCAAGAAGATATCCTCTAAAAGAACCACCAACCGGAAGATAATTTTTTTTCACAGGTTTGCAGTTGGCGCGAATAAGTGAGCGATCTGTCAGCAACTTTTCGAGCGGTATTCATTAACCAGGATTTCGATTTGTAAGTTTGACGATTATAACCACCGTGTCCCTCGTGATAAGCCAAATATAATTTGTTAGCGTCATTGATTCCAATACTACTTCTCTTTTTTGATTGTGCGTTGTACCAACCAATGAAATCTACTGCATCAGCGAAGCTATCACGTCGCGACCAGATACTGCCGCCTGTTTTCTGATACTCTCCCCAAACATCATCTTTGGCTTGCGCATAACCAAAGGCATCACTTTTACGCGGCCCTGGAATTATCCATAAAATTTTTATTCTGCCAGGACGGGCATTGTGTTTGAATTGGGATTCCTGATACATAATCGACAGAAGTACAGGCGCTTTTGATCCCCAACGTTTCTCGGCTTTTTTTGCGGCTTTATACCAGCCTTTTTTTTCACTAAAGATAGAGCAAATATTTTCCGGATTGGCGGGCGGTTTGGTTGAGGCACAGGCGGATAATAAACAAATGATAGAAATCAAAAAAATAAATTTCAGATAATCCGTAGGAGCAGCACCCCGTGGCTGCCTAGGGCAGGCACATTGGGCCCCTAAAAATAATGGATCAACACCATTCATCAAATATCAACACCATTCATCAAATATCAACACCATGTTGTGCCAA
>CAZICR010000114.1:0-1895 GCA_964537795.1 uncultured Cellvibrionaceae bacterium
CCGTACGCCCCGCTGCGGTGTCGTTGGAAGCCACCGGTTCGCTGCTGCCCAGGCTTCTAAAAAGACTGACAACCACCAACAATACAAGTACCCACAACAGCAGGTTTTTAGATATATCGCTCAAGAATTCATCCTCATTAACACGTCAATATGATCAATTTACAAACAATTCAGGCGGCCAAGTCACTCGTCTGCCTAGGATATGGGGCTTTGACTCGCAAATACAAGCTCTTCAAGTCACAGTATTGCACGGCATCCGTGTAGAATACGCAAACTTTTGTTATCCAGATTGGAAGATTTATGCCCATTAGTATCGACCGCAAAAAACAATTCCGTACCATCGGCCACAAACTCAACCCTATAGTGACTATAGCCGGTAATGGATTGAGCAGTAATGTTGTAGCTGAACTTAATCGCGCTCTTGATGATCACGAACTGATTAAAGTCAAACTCGCCATACCGGAACGCGAAGATCGTAAAGAGCTGGTTGCCGAACTCATCCAGCTGCCAAATGTTGAGCTTATTCAGGAAATTGGCAAAGTAGTTTTACTTTATAGGGCTAATAAAAAACCCAATCCAAAGTTATCGAATATTTTGCGTGGATGATGTCAAAAACACTGCCTTTTCAATCACCTGAAGAGTAAATAAAAGGGGGGGGCGGATAGGAGCCTCCTTCACCGGGTGGCTCCAGCACGTGTCATGGGATTTTATAAACGACTTTTACTGATGCATCCACTTGACTCTCATCCACATACCCAATCATGTTGGGGTTCGCAGCGACCAGCGCTTTTACTGCCGCTTCATCCCCTGCATCCTTGGGTGGAGTGCCTTTTCCGGTAAATACCAACTGCGACCAATAAGCCTTGTATTGACTGGAATTCTTTTTACATACAATTTCATTGAACTTTTCCCGAGCCTGAGAACCTTCATTCTGGTTGATAGGTACCGCCTGCGCACCACCTGGAAAGTTCTTGGCCTTGCCCAAGAACAAACGCGACACGTCATCCCCGGCTAAGGAATCAAAACTTGCAGACGGATGCACAATGACAACAACACCTGCCTGTGCAATGCCTGTGATCAAGCCAAGAAATAACAAAAAAATAAGATTAACAACGAGTTTCATGATCTCATCTCCCTTCCTAAAAAACCGTTTGAACTGCAAATGAATACACTTTTTGGTCGCCTGCTCGATCATCCACATCATCAAACTGGAACTTGATAGCGGTGCCACTGGCGACGTCCCAACGCGTCCCCAGAGAAATTACATCGCGATCTGTCGCCTGGGATTTTGCGATCCCCTCCAGCATACCGATAAGAGCATTGGTGTTGCCAAAAACGGGGATTGTCTGGCCAGCGGGAATACCCCGCTCCGGATGAGACACTTCGTCCCGGGCTTCGATTGCAGTGACATGAAAAAGCCATTCACCAGCTCTCACCCCAAGCATGAGGTATCGACGTTTATTAGTGGATATGAAGGATTCGCCCGGTTCAAATTTCAGATATTCCGCTCCCGCAACGAACCTGCCGGTGTCCATGGTGAAGCCGAGCTGAGAGGAAACCAAATCATCCTTTTCCAACAACAACCGCCGCGAATTCTCGGGATAGCCAATCGATATCAGATAATCGGCCAACCCACCCATGGTGAGTTGCGGCCCCAACGGAAAACCGGCTAAATTGAGCGTCGCTTCAAACTGGTGGCGCGCTGCGCGCAATGTCCACCAATCCCGGCCAAAAGTAGCGGCCAAACCCATTTGGTTGCGAACCGTGGTTGGAGTGTTATAGCCACCCAACACGAATTCGTCGCTAAAACTGCCAAAATAGGTTTGGAGTGTAACGTCAAAATTACCCAGAGTATCGGTCAGATAAACATCCACACCATCCGTATTATTGAAAGG
>CAZICR010000114.1:1995-3608 GCA_964537795.1 uncultured Cellvibrionaceae bacterium
ATGCTGTTTTCATCATCCACCATTCCTCCACCAAGGGATAGAAAACCTGAAAAGTTGATATCACTCGCAAATGCCACTGAACTTCCCAGCATAAAAGAGAGCGAGATGATTTTGGATAATTTTCCTTTGTGAACATTAGTTACATTCATTAACTTAACCCTCGTTTTTAAAAAAATTCGTCCGAAAAATTCTACTGTTAATAAAAATACATCTATTTCCCCAACAACGACTTAATACCATTAAGCGCAGCAGTGCCATTGAACGGTTTTATAATCCAACCTTTAACACCTGCCGCCTTACCTCGCTCTTTCATGCTTGGATCACTTTCTGTTGTAAGCATAATAATCGGCAATGAGGTTTTTCCTGCAGCTCGAACTTTTTCACACATGGTCAATCCATCCATGTTAGGCATATTGACATCACATATAACCAACTTGTAAGAACTCTTTTGGATTTTAGAAAGACCATCCTGACCATCTACAGCAATATCGACGCTAATACCATTCGCATTTAAAAAACTGCTGACCTCATTTCTCACTGTTTGAGAATCATCGACTACCAATACATCTGCCATATTTTTCTCCTCTCTATTAAAATTAAAAAAATTCAAGCTCTCCCGAATTGGCAATATCAGCGGTAGATACCTGATCATAACGAAGCACTATTTGAGTAGTAGAATATAAATAAGCGCTTGCACCTAATACAGGTACGCCATCGCGTGCAAAATAAAAATTCCCCATTGCAATACAGTTTTCATCGTTGAGATCCGATAAAAATGTTGTTGCCGACAATCGCAATGGCGTAGACATTCCAAGATATTGAAACTGCGAGTGAAGATAACGTTTAATCTCGCCACATGTTTGATTGGCCATCTCCATATAAAACGATATTGCATCATCTTGAGATTGCGAATTATTTAACGATTTTAAATAATTGTATAAATTGATTCCGTTTTGCTCGACAGGATGATGTAAAAGCATAGCAAGCCGGACACCAACACCAGAAATAGTTAGCATAATACGTGAAAAAAATCCTTCATCATCAATATTGGAGCGTGAGACAAAATCATCCAGAGGACTCATACCTTTAGTTGAAGCCCGCATAGAATTGCGCAGATAATTTTCCAGTACTAATTTTGTATTCTCCGAACTAATGTCCATTTTAACTATCCCCTTAATCTTTCCAGATAGCTTGAGAAGTTATTAATAGAAGTCAAAATAAATTGACAACTTGCCTGTATGTCCTGAAATGTTGACACAGTAATAATTTCATTCTTTGATAAATACTGTTTGTATTCATTATTTAGATCTTCCGATTTGACCGCTAAAGCTCTAACCTCATCTGCAACAACCGCAAAACCACGCCCATGCTCCCCTGCACGAGCTGCTTCGATACTGGCATTCAATGCAAGAATAATTGTTTGTTTCACAATGGTGCTAAATGCCTGATTTTGAGACTGCATCATTTTATTATGTTCAAGCAAATCGCTTAGCTCTTTATTCCATCGCTCGAACGCTTGTAACAATTCTTTTAGTGAGTTCATATCAAGCTTCAACTTTTCGACATCGGCTTCATATGCTTTGATTTTGTCACTTAACTCTCTCACAAGCCGA
>CAZICR010000114.1:3708-8820 GCA_964537795.1 uncultured Cellvibrionaceae bacterium
AAGAAACAAACAAGCCGCAGATAGGGCACAAATTAGTAAGTAGCTAAACTGAACCATAATTAACCTTTCAACTTGTCTGAAAGGAGTTTAGCTTAATTTTTGATATGTCAAGTTTTATTAATTGCTGAAGTATCAGGGACTCGATTAGGCTATTTATATTAATAGAATCTTTAATTTCAAAAAGTTATTGTTGCATGTCAAAACACAACTAGACTGAACAAAAAACTGATGCAGGAAATTCCAATGAATAACGAAAAAGGTGCCATCAAAACCGTTATCCAGTCACTTTTTCTTAATGCCGCTACAGAATTGTTAGCGACGTACAAATTGTCACAACGATCTGACACCTCTTCCAATGAAAATTCGAATATAGAAGACGAGAGCATCCTTTCTGTCATAACTGCGTCCGGCGAAGGATTGCGAATTAGCTGCACACTGAAGATTGGTGTGAACACCGCAATGTCTTTACATCCTGATATAACTGACCTAAACAGTGCACAAGATTTATGCGCCGAATTTAATAATCAGTTAATTGGTAAATTGAAAAATAAGCTTCTGGCATATAACTGCAAACTACTTCTCGGATTACCATCGCTGATTCACGGCAACAAAATTACACAATCATCGTCAACCGATGCAGAAAGTATTGTTTACACCTTTTACTGCGATGCCGGTGTGCTACTTATCGATTTACAAACAAACATTCACCCCGGGCTTTCTATTCTTGATACACCTGACGAATCGCTTTCAGGTATTGTCTCCGAGGGAACATTGGATTTTTTCTAAGACAATACCAAGCAAAAAAAAGCATACAATTAATCAAGGATATGCTTATGTTTGTATTTAACGCCTATATTACTAATGGCTGGATTCATTTAACGCCTTGTTAGCGATAAGGAACTTTAAAAAATTACGGAGCTTTGACGTGAGTCTTTTTAAACATCTGTCTGTCAAATGGAAAATTTATCTCATCGCATTGGTCAGCGTACTTGGGTTTGGTGCCTATCTGGCATTTAACATGTGGGTCAATACAGGAAACGCGAAGCTATTATCGGATGTGCGTGATGCCAGTTTTCCAATACTTGAGAGAGCTGGTGCAAACCGTGTTAAGCTCGATCGAATTGTAGAGTTATTGAGTAGTGCTGTCCTGACTGGAGAGACTGAATACATTGCGACAGCATCCAGCGCTGCATCTGCCATGCATGATAATTTTGATAAAATTGCTGAGCTATCACCCAAAACACAACCCGAAATAATCATCATCAAACAAAATTTCGATGATTTCTTCACTATCGCAAAAAAAATAGCGGAAGACATGTCACAGGGAACTGCTGATATGAGCACCATCGCAGAAACAGTTGAAAACAAAGAAAAGCACCTTGCTACATTTACCAATCATCTTGATGAGTTTATTGAAAACTCAAAATCAAATTTTAGTAGCAGCATTGAAACTGCAAACAATAATTCAAAAAACTTGTTAACGTCTGGTTTTGTTATTTGGATAGTTAATATCCTGATTATATCACTCACGGTGTTTGCGATTGCCAAGGTCATTCTAGGCAACATTAACAATGTGGCTGACTCACTCAATAATTTGGCAAGCGAGGGAGGTAACGCATCAGAGGATATTGTAGTTACCTCTCATGACGAGATCGGAAATCTTGCCGAAAGCTTTAACAAGTTAATGGGAAATTTGCGGGAAAAAACCAATGATCTTATGTGCATGATGCACAATATGCATCAAGGTTTATTCACCATTACCGAAAAAGAAACCATTCACCGCGAATATTCTGCATACATTGAGCAGATCTTCTGCACTACGAATGTCAGTGGGCGTGACTATGCCGACCTATTATTTTCAAATGCCCATCTTGGCAGCGACACACTAAATCAAATTAAAACAGCCGTATCCAGTTTATTGGGCTCCGATGAAATGATGTTTGATTTTAACAAGCATCTACTCATATCTGAGTATTCAATCACTATAGATACTGACAATGGATCGACAACAAAAATCATCGAACTGGATTGGGACCCTATAGTATCGCACGGTGAAATAACCAAAATAATGGTAACAGCAAGGGATGTGACCGAGTTGAAAATTATTCAAAGAGCAGCAGAAGAAGGCAAAAAAGAATTAAAAATCGTGGGTGAAATACTCAAAGCCTCGCCTGAGAAGTTCCAGTTGTTTTCTGATAATGCATTTAAGCTTATTGACCAAAATATCACCTTGATTAAGACGAATCCAACCAAGAATGAAGAGGTTATAGCGAATTTATTCGTCAACATGCATACCATCAAAGGCAATGCGCGAACCTACAACTTCAGCTTCATAACCGATGTAGTTCATGAGACTGAAAATGTTTACGATAGACTGCGCAAAGAACCTGATTACGAATGGAATCCTGATAACTTGCTGGCTGATCTGGATGGGGTTAAACGCGCAATATTGGTGTACACCAACATTAAAAAAGAGAAATTGAGTTTCGCCAATGCCAATGCCTCTGTAGATCCAAACTACATTAATATCGACCGCACACAATTTAATAGTTTGCTGGCTGACATTAACCAATATGCACAAGAACCCAATCGCCAGCATATCGCCATGCACCTTGAGAAAAAGTTATTGCATTTGGATTCTGTGCCCTTTGAAAAAGCGATTGAAGAGCTCACAAATTCACTACCCTCCATCGCAAAACAACTCGAAAAACCATCGCCCCGGATTATATTCTCTGGTGTAGCGGCAGGCATTCGGCGCGAATACTTACCCTTAGTAAATGATGTATTCACACATTTGCTTCGAAACAGCATGGATCACGGTATTGAGCTTCCGGATGACCGTGCTCTCGCTGGTAAAAAACCTGAAGGCACCATTCGATTGGATGTGTTTGCGCAGGAACCTGGAATCCAGATCTCCATCACGGATGATGGTCGTGGAATCAATTTAAAGCGAATTAAAGAGAAAGCGCTTGAGTCAGGAAAACTGAGTGAAGCGGATACAGACAATTCACAAAAAGTGGCTAACTGTTTATTTTTGTCCGGCTTATCGACAGCTGAAAAGGTCACAGCTATCTCAGGGCGGGGCGTAGGTATGGATGCGGTCAAAAAATATCTGGAACAGAATCATTGTTCAATTGCAATTGAGCTGGGTGATCCCACATCTGCATCAACTGATGGCTACGCAACTTTCAGCTTGAAGTTAATACTGAACCAAAATATTGCTGTCGCTTATCAGTAATTACTTTCTGTAGTTATGATTCATAAACACTTATCGAGCGCATGATCATTACACCTGCTAATAGCACATAAGATTACGAGGAGAATGTCGTTGTCACATAACAGACGCAGTCGCAAAAGAGTAAACTTATGTTTCTATTTGGTTGCTAAAAATGCAACCACATCTGACGCTATAGGAAATATTGTAGACATTACACCAGCAGGTTTTTTATTACTTTCAGCTAAGGAGCTTACACCGCTGACTAACATCAGCGTTAATATAGAGCTTCCAGAACCGGTTGATGACTGCAGCCTTATTAATTGTATTTGTGAAATCAAACACTGCAGAAAAAGTGCAAATCCCGATTTCTATGAAGTAGGCTTTAGCATTACTTATGCTTCATCGCAAACCAAGTTAATTATCGAACATATACAACAAAGGTGGGAGTTGCGATTGGTCTAAAAAATGTATCAAGCTTTCGGTCGGTTTAAATTTTTGTGCATGCGGATTTTGTGACAGTTTCCAGACAAGCCAAATTCGAATAATTCAATCATTGTTTATCTCCCGTTTTTTTAAATTGTTAAATATCCAACACAAGGGTTTCGCTGGTTGCGCGCGAAACGCAAGTGCAGATTAACCCTTCTGTTTTATCAGCTTCGCTTAATACATTATCGCGGTGCTCAACATTCCCACTAATGACTTTTACTGCACAGATCCCGCAATTACCCACACGACAATCAAACTCTGCTTTTACTCCAGCCGTTTCCATGGCTTCTAAAATTGATTCGGATTCACGCACTTCAATCATTGTTTGCGAGCACGCTAACTGAAGGTTAAAGGGTTTATCATTTTTGTGTTCAGCACTAGAGAATCGTTCAGAGTGCAAACGGGATTTATCTATGCCGAGACTCTGTGCAGTGCTATAAATCTCATCAATAAGCCATTTATGTCCGCAGACAAAAATATGTCTATCGGCAGGCGCACTCATTTCACTACTAAGACTGGAATATAAAAGTCATCTGGTGAATGGCGCAGCACGAGAGCAAAAAACCGCTGAATTTTTATCGATAAATCCTTTTGGGCAAGTGCCTGTATTAAAAGATGGCGATACAGTGATTCGTGATAGCCAGGCTATATTGGTTTATTTGGCGCGTGCTTATGGAGATGATCATTGGTTTCCGGCAGATGCGACCAAAGCGGCACAAGTGGCTGCATGGCTCTCGACAGCAGCAAACGAAGTCGCGCGTGGCCCTAACGCATTACGATTACATTACAAATTTGGGCGCGCAATCAATCTTGATGAAGCTACCAGCATCACCGCTAATCTTTTATCGGTTTTGAATCAGCAATTAGAGCATCACGATTGGTTGGCTACAGATATGATTTCCATTGCAGATATTGCGATTTATCCCTACATCGCATTAGCCAATGAAGGTCATGTTGATCTCTCACCTTTTCTGCATGTTGAAAATTGGTTGGGACGAATTGAAATGCTCAATTGGTTTGTGGCTATGCCCGGCATACGCGGGGCTAATTAATCAGTTTTAAATGAAGTAAACTTTAATTTTTGGAGAAAGTTATGACTCAACAAGAATCACGCCCACCCCTTCCACCCTTTACGCGCGAAACAGCCATTCAAAAAGTGCGCGCAGCAGAAGATGGATGGAATAGTCGAAATCCACAAAAAGTAGCATTGGCCTACACACTAAATAGTGAGTGGCGCAATCGCAATCTATTTCTGAATGGTCGCGCTGAGATTGAAAATTTTCTGACGCAAAAGTGGGCAGGCGAACATGAATATCGTTTAATTAAAGAGTTGTGGGCATTTGATGGCAATCGCATTGCGGTGCGCTTTGCTTATGAATGGCACAACGATCAAGGCCAATGGTTTCGTT
>CAZICR010000115.1:0-8765 GCA_964537795.1 uncultured Cellvibrionaceae bacterium
ATTGTGCCTAACAATCGCCCCATGGCATTGGCCATATAATAAAAACCAACATCCAATGATACGCCATCCGATTTAGCGTAGTGCACAATTAAATAGCTGTGCACCGACGAATTAAAAGCAAACAACATTCCGAAAATAATTAAACCTATAATTAATACGCTGCTGAGGGCAAGTGAGTTCACGGTGAAAGCTAAAACACCCGTCGCCAGCGTTAGCGCTATTGCCAATAACAATGCTGTTTTTCCGTTGGGGGATTTACCTACAACAAAAGGCGAGATGGATTGAATAATGCCGTAGCCAATCACCCAGCTGGCAAGAAAGCCACTGGTTTGCCAGAAATCCCATTGAAATTGGCTACTTAAAAAAACAGGTAAGGCAACCACAAACCAGACGTCGCGTGCAGCAAATAGGCATAAACGTGCAGCCGATAATAAATTGATAGATGTACTTTTTGAAAACACATCCTGAAATTTAGGTTTGTTTTTAGCTTTGCCTAAATCTTGCGACAATAAAAACAGGCTGGCAAACCAGACGAGTGCCAACACAATTGCCATAGATAAAATAGCCTGCTGAAATCCGAGCAGTGTTAGCAACAATCCACCCAGAAAAAATCCCACGCCCTTTAATGCATTTTTTGATCCGGTTAGTAAGGCAATCCAACGAAATAGTCGCGCATTTTCATTTTCCGGCACCAATAATTTTATAGCACTTTTTGCGCTCATTTTATTCAGGTCTTTGGCGATGCCGGAAATCGCTTGGGCCAACATCACCAGAGGAATCGACAACCATGCAGCAGGTAGCGTCAACATCATCAATGCGATGATTTGTAAAAACAAACCAATATTCATGGTGCGGTTCAACCCCAAGCGCGCACCAAAATATCCACCCAATAAATTGGTGACAACACCAAAGAATTCATAAAACAAAAACAAACTGGCGATTTGAAGAGGTGTGTAATTTAATTGATAAAAATACAAGACGACCAACATACGCAAAGCGCCATCGGTCAAGGTAAATGCCCAATAGTTTCCGGTGACTATTGCGTATTGGCGAATTGAAGATGAGTTGCTCATATTTTGTTTCTTGATTGAGAAAGACCCCCTCCTAACCTCCCCCTTGCCAGGGGGAGGAACTTTACTCCCTACTTGCTACAGAGTCGAACAGTCCCCTCCCCTGGCAAGGGGAGGGTTAGGGTGGGGTCTTTTATCGCCCAACCAATCTCGCCAATTCCATAGTCCGATTCGCATAACCCCATTCATTGTCATACCAAGCATAAATTTTCACTTGAGTTTTATTAATGACCATAGTGGATAAAGCATCAACAATTGATGAGCGCGGATCACCACAATAATCATTCGAGACTAAAGGCCGTTCTTCATAGCCCAAAATATTTTTCAGCTCATTCTCGCTGGCGGATTTTAACAAATGATTCACTTCTTCAACGCTGGTTTCGCGTTGCACTTCAAATACACAGTCAGTTAAAGACGCATTCGCCAAAGGCACACGTACAGCGTGACCATTCAAACGGCCGCGCAATTCCGGAAAAATTTCTGCAATTGCTGTGGCAGAACCGGTTGAGGTTGGAATTAAATTTGAACCGGATGACCGCGCGCGTCGTAAATCTTTATGTGGCTGATCAAGAATCGATTGGGTATTGGTCAAATTGTGGATGGTGGTAATAGAGCCGTGTTTAATGCCGAGTTTTTCATGAATCACTTTTACCACAGGCGCCAAACAATTCGTGGTGCAAGATGCCGCGGTGACAATGCGATGTTGTTGCGGATCAAATAGATGATCATTCACACCCATCACCACATTTAAAACACCCGCTTCTTTAACGGGCGCACTGACAACCACACGTTTTACACCCTGATCCAAATAAGCTTGCAGTAACTTTGTATCGCGCATTTTTCCGCTGGCTTCAATGACGACATCACAAGCAGACCAATCGGTATCCTGAATTAATTTATTTTGTGTGAATGATATTGTTCTATCACCGATCTTAATTGCATTATTGTTAACCCTCACTTCATGCTGCCAAATACCTTGCACTGAATCAAATTTTAATAAATGTGCAAAAGTTTCTGCATCGCCGGCGGGGTCATTAATCTGAAAAAATTCCAGCTCCGGCCAATCCCAAGCCGCACGCAACGCCAATCGACCTATGCGACCAAAACCATTAATACCCACTCTAAATTTTTTCATCATCATTTACCTTACTAAAATTGATTACTTACGCAGTAATTCGCCGCTAAGCTGGGTGCCAGATACCAGCGTGTTAAAAACGGTTCCATATTTGCGTATATTGTCATGCAGCAATTCCAATCGATGCTCTGTTTCGTCGGTATCGATCCAAATTTGATAGTGAATGGATTCCATTTTGGGCGGCACATCTTGCCGCACGCCGTTTAATTCAATCTCTAGAGAACGAAATTGAAATTTTAAGATGGGTGTAACCCGTTCAATACTTTTTATTATGCAAGCGGACAATGCCGCCATTAACAATTCGGCGGGGTTAAATGCATCAGTTCTGCCAGCAAGGTCCGTATCGGCAATTAAACTGGCCTGTTTGCAATTTACTTCACTGCCATGCGCATCCAACCGAGAAGCCCGAACCTGAAAAGTCATTTTACTTTTGATTTCCGACATTAGATTCAACCTCTAAAAAGTGAATTAGCAGCAACGATTGGGTCTATCTTCCATTTCACATAAGCGCTGATGATTTTCATCAAGCCATTCGTGATTGGCATCCAATAAAGTTTTTAATGTTTTGATCACCCAGTTAGGTAAATCAGGATGTAATCGGTAATAAACCCACTGGCCCTTGCGTCTATCTGCCAACAAGCCTGATTCGCGCAATAATGCTAAATGCCGCGAAATTTTTGGTTGGCTCACATCCAGTGCACAAGTAAGTTCGCAAACACAAAGCTCTTTTTCACGGGTTACCAGCAAGGCAATACGGGCGCGGGTTTCATCGGCAAGGGTTCTGCAGAGTTGGTCGGGAGTCATGCTGATTTAGCTTTATATATATATGGATATTCGAATATACGGAATTTCATATATATTGCAAGTGTTTGTTGAGCTGAACGCAGGTTAAAAAACAGGATTAAGGAAAATGGCGCGCAATTTTGCAAGCATGTCTATTTCTACTAGAAAATACAGAAAGTCATTCCAATTTTTTGATGTATCTGTGCGTTTCTACAAATATTTATTGTAGATTTTGAGTTAATTCTATTGCATGATTGCCAGCAAAGAGCAATCTGTTCTTTTGTATTGATTGTGTAATATTTCCAAAACAAAAATATTGCACAATCCACATCCCCTGTCGTTTTTATCTGTCATTGGAAATGACATAAGCTCAATTAAAAGGAAAACTTTATGGAAAATATGGAATGTTTATACAAACGAGTCAAACCAAATGGATTCCGCTATCTGTATTCTTGCCTATCCAAAACTCGCCATTCTAATTTCCGCAATCGATTACCATCGGATGTAAAGAGGTCTTTGTTATGTTTTTATTTCGTTATCTGAACAAAATTTCACTCTGTTCTTTTGTGCAAAAAATTCTGGCAACTTTATTGGTTGTTATTGCCGCAAATGTTTACGCTGATACCGGGAAAGTTCGCCTTGTTGTGACCGATGCGGATACCCAAAGACCAATTACAGGCGTCAGTATTAAAATCACTTCTCGCAGTGGTATTGAACAAACAGTGAGTGTAAATAATCAAGGAATTGCAAAAATAGATAGTTTGCAAACCGGATTATACAGTGTCGTAATCAGTCACCCGAGTTATCAACGCCAACGTTTGCCAACCGTCCGTGTAGAAAAAAATAAGACAACCCCATTGGAAGCACGGCTGAGTTTCCTCAGTGCGGGAATTGTAGAGGTGATGGTGCTGGGTAAAGCGATGGGCGGTAATCCGCTTAATCCGGTTGGCTCAAGTAATATTGATCGCGAAGAGTTGAACAGTGCTGCGGGAAGTGGTGGTGATGTGTTGCGTTCACTGGATGGATTGCCCGGTTTATTTGGTGATGGAGAATTTTCCAGTTTTACTGTGCGCGGTAATGGCCCGCGCGATAATTTGATTTTGGTGGATGGTGTTCCCTTTGAAAATCTGGTGCATTTCAGTGATAGTTTTGGGGACCCCGATGAAGTTGAAGGTGGCGGCCGCTATTCAGTGTTCGCGCCGAATACCATAGGCAAAGCTGAATTCCAACCGGGAGGATGGAACCCTGCTTATGGTGGAAAATCAGGATCATTATTAAAACTCGATGTGGCTGAAGGAAACCCGGAAACAGCTTCTTATCGTACTCGTGTGGATATTGCAGGTTTCGAAATTGGTTACGATGGTCCAAGTGGTTTTCATGACCAAACGTCAATACTTTTTTCTGCTCGCGATTACAATTTTGATCGTCTGTTTCAAGCGATTGGTCTCGATGATATTGGTACACCAAAATTAACGGATGTGATTTTAAAATCATCCAGCGAGCTGGGTGATTCTGATCGTTTGAAATTCCTTGCGATTTACGCACCGGAAGAATATCAACGCGATATAGATAACGTGTTGGCTTCAGATGAATCGGGCCGAGGAGATTTTGGTGGTACGGATCTGGTTTCCAATAAAACAGACAATAGTTTGTTGTCGGCAACCTGGACAAGGTTAATCGGCAGTGACAGTCAGCTCAGTAACCAGGTTTATTTTCGCAACTATGAAGAAGATAATATTATTGGCGAAGCTTATCCCGATCTTGTTCCATTAGAAACGGCGCCTGAAGATATTCCGCAACGAGAAAATATTTTAAACTCAACTCGCGAAGAAACGGAATTGGGCTTACAAACGGATTTTGAAACTGGCAATAACCTGGGTCGTTTTTCTACCGGGCTAAGAATAATCCAGACAGATTTATCATTTGGTTTGGCGCTTACAGATGATTGGATTCGTTATACCTACGATCAAAACGATTATCGAGAAATTCCGGAACAGAAATATCTGCTATTGACACCGGAAGCAGTTAATAACCGCTATCAACAAAAAGAAATTAATTATATTGCTTATTTAAATCAGGATTTTTTACTGGATTCCTGGAGTTTTCGCGCAGGTGCACGATATGAACGCGATAATTTTTCTGAAGAGAATTTATTATCCCCGCGTATAGGAGCTACCTGGCCGGTTAACGATAACCTGCGTGTGACGACTACTGCAGGACGTTATTTTCAGGCCCCACGCTCTAATGATCGCGCCAGTGATGCAACAGCAACAACACTGGAAAATGAGATTGTCGACCAATACAGTATTGGTTTTGCATATCAAATTAATAGCGATGTGCAATTTTTTATCGAGCCCTATTATCAAGAACTGGATAATCTGATTGTTCAGGAAGACAGCGTCAATAAAACCTTGAGCAATCAAGGCACAGGTTCGTCTTTTGGTGTGGACACTGCACTCACTCGTCAATTTGATAATGGTTGGTCAGCAAGTATCAATTATTCCTACAACGACGCACGCTTACGCGATAATCCCGACAGCAGGGAATACGACGCCGATTTTAATCGCCCGCATATTTTTACTGTCGGTGGTGTTTGGGAAATTAACCAGCGCTGGAAGATATCCTCGCGCTGGAAGTGGGCAACAGGAAAACCTCGCGATAAATATTTGATTAATGAAAATGTCCTGGGTGCCGGACAACCATTGCGCTACTCACGGGAAACTATAGAAACCAATACCGACAGGTATGACAGCTTTAGTTCTTTGAATGTTCGCCTCGACTATATCCGCACCTTTGGCAGAACCAAAGTGATTGCTTTTGTCGATGTTATTAATCTGCTCGGATCTGACAACCCCAGCAATTCCGATTTCAATGAACGTCGTGGCGTTGACGAAACAGAAGACGGTTCTGCTTTGCCTATTATTGGTTTAATGTTTGAGTGGTAAGTTGATAGAAGCCACTTGAAAAGTTTTTGCTTGCTATACTCATCCCGGTTCCTGCATGAGAACCGGGATTTTTAACGCCACGCAAGACTTCTAATTGCATCAATAGTTCCAACTAAGCGTGTCTCGCAAGAAGACAATGTCCTTTTCAAAAAATTAATTTTTAAAACTTGTAACATTTTTCACAATGCATCGTCCAAATTTTTTAATCACTGACTTTGTTGTTCTATCGTCCGTTTCGGCTTTGGTGGGCGCTGAGCTTTTTAAGCCGACACTTTTGACTTCAATAAGTTATTGCTATGGAGTCGTGCACTAGTGGTGAGAAATCTTAATCCAGGCTTCCACTTAAGTTTCATTTAATCCAATTTATTTATTCTGCCTATGCAAATGCACCTGATCCGGTTTATTGTAAATTTATGAGACTTTCTATGAAATGGTTAATTCAAAGCGTCAAATTACGACTTTCCCTTTTCGGCGCAGGCCTCCACACTCAAAGTGAAGAAGCCGACCTAATGCTAATCAATTTAATAATTATGGGTAATATTTTATTCGTGTTGCTGCATCCCGAATCAGCCGGCTTTGGTGTTTTAGGTATATTGTTGGCATGGAATTTTTATAGATCCAAAAAATCCTGAATTTCAATCTTTAAGACAGGTTTGCCTGCTCATATCACGCCCGCCAAGAAATTTTTATAACAAGCTGCTCAGAATAAGTTAATATCAATTCAAACTTATAACCTGAGGAAAAATAATGGAATCCAACACTAATCCGGATGAAATCCTGTTGACGGCCATTGAAGCACGTGTGCTGGGTTCATTAATGGAAAAACAGCTGACTACACCTGAAGCTTATCCGATTACCCTGAATAGCCTTGTGTTGGCTTGTAATCAAAAAACCAGTCGGGAACCGGTGAGTAATTATGAGCAAGGGGAATTGCAGCGCTGTACCAGTCAACTACAGGATAAAAATTGGATTCATGTTGATTATTCAGGTCGTGCGGCTCGCTTCGATCAGCGATTAACGCGAGTATTGGGTTTTGACAAACCAACACAAGCTTTATTGTGTGTGATGTTACTGCGTGGACCGCAAACTTTGGCAGAACTATTCTCGCGAACACAGCGTATGTTTGAGTTTGACAATATCAAAGCTGTTGAAGAAAAGTTGGAATATTTGTGCGCGAAATCTGTACCTTATTTTGTAAAAATTCCACGAGTTGCCGGTCAACGGGAAGACAGGTACATGCATTTGCTTTGTGGCAAACCGGATTTAACCGCGATTGCCGCTATGGTCAGTGCCGCCAAAAGTCCTCAGCATCCTGATGATGATCGTGTTGCACAGCTTGAATATAAAATCACTGAACTTAATGATCAGGTTTTGCTGTTACAAAAACAGGTCAAGGTTCTGATGGATTTGAACGGTGTAAGCGACGCTGATATTGAGCCATAAATATTTTTTAACGCGTCACTTATTTAACAGGCGATGGAATATGTTCCTGTGCAAAATTGATGCGAATGGTGCAACTTTTAAAGCGCAAATCCGTAGTTAGGATGAAACCACTAACAGGATTAGAATCCCGACATGAGCCTTAACCCCCAAAACGACGATGAGTTGGTCAACCTCATTGCCCGCTGCGCCCTGCATGAACAGGCGGCGCTCAAGCAATTGTTTGAGCGGGTGGGCCCTTATCTCAACGCAATAGCACTGCGCATTCTTAAATCCAAAGAATTGAGTAATGAGGTATTGCAGGAAGCGTTTTTGCAAATATGGAATAACGCCAGCAGTTACCGCCCGCATTTGGCGAAACCCTTAACCTGGATGGCCAGCATTACCCGCTATCGCGCGCTGGATCTATTGGACAAAGAAGTGCGCAGAAACAAACTGACCAGTCCTATTGACGAAATGGGAGAAATTTCCGGTGGTGATGAGCCAGAACACGCGCAAGGTGTTAGCCAGCTACGATTTCATTTGTACCAATGCCTGACCACACTTGGGGACAATATTAAACGCAGTATTGAATTGGCTTATCTTTATGGACATACCCGTGAAGAAATTGCCGAAACTTTTTCCACTAACACCAATACGGTTAAATCCTGGCTCCATCGCGGTGCCGAAAGGTTGAAATTATGTCTGGAAGCGAAAGGCCAGAATCCCTAGAGGATAAAACACTGGCGTTTGATTATGTTACCGGCGTCTTACGCGGGGCCGAACGCGACCAGTTTGCACAAAGGTTGCGTAAGGATATTGCATTGCAGTCTGAAGTCAGTTTTTGGGAAGAGCAATTGATGAACCTTGACGAGCAAGAAGAAGGCGTCAAACCTGATCCGGAAGTTTGGTATGGAATTGCCGCACGCATTCAACGAACCCATGAAAAATCGGTTTCGCAAAAAAAAGCCCCTTGGTTTTGGTTGTGGCCAGGAATTTCTGCATTTGCCACACTTTTGTTAATGATTTGTATTGGCTTGTTAATCGCGCGTGATCCCCTGCAACAACCTAATGCGGACTATGTTGCAGTGCTCACCGATAATTCCGGCAAACCGCAATTAACTGTACTCACCGCAACTGGCGGCGACCAACTCTGGTTGAAATGGGAAAATGTAGAAATTCCTGCTGATAAAAATTTACAACTCTGGGCAATTTCCAAACGCGACGGACAAATTCGCCCACTGGGTGTGTTTGCTGAAACGGATATCAAACAACTCTCTCTTTCGGTTCCGCAATGGCGCTTGATTAAAGATGCATCGCATTTGATTTTGACAGAAGAAGATGTGGGTGGCTCGCCGCTGGATGAACCCAGTGAGTTAATTTTGGCAAAAGGTGTCTGTGTTCTACTTGCAC
>CAZICR010000116.1:0-7717 GCA_964537795.1 uncultured Cellvibrionaceae bacterium
AATCCCCCCTAACCCCCCTTTTTCAAAGTGGGGAATGACTCCCTTCTTATTTAAGTTGGGAGTGAAGCTTCTCCTTGCCAAAGGGGGAGGTTAAGAGGGAGTAATGATGACTAATCAATTCTCCAAAACTAATTCTGCTTTGTATTGTGTTTGATACTCCTCGCGCAAAACCTTCGCTGCTTCCACCATACGAATCAACGCTGCCTCGGTTTCCGGCCAACGGCGAGTTTTTAATCCGCAATCAGGATTCACCCATAAACGCTCAACAGGAATTTCACGCGCAGCGCGTTTGATCAAATTCACCATCTGATTGGTTTCAGGCACATTGGGCGAATGAATATCATAAACGCCTGGGCCAATATCATTCGGATACTGAAAATTTTCGAATGCTTGCAACAATTCACCATCGGATCGTGAAGTTTCAATGGTAATTACATCTGCATCCAAAGCGGCAATGCTGCTGATAATGTCATTGAACTCGGAATAACACATGTGAGTATGAATTTGTGTTTCATCTTGCACGCCGGCTGCGGTCAATCCAAAAGCTTCTACTGCCCAATTCAAATAGGCTTTGCGATCTCTTTCTCGCAGCGGTAAACCTTCGCGAATAGCAGGTTCATCAATTTGAATCACTTGAATTCCGGCCGCTTCCAAATCAATCACTTCATCGCGTAGTGCCAATGCAATTTGTTTTGCTGTAGTGGAACGTGGTTGATCATCGCGAACGAATGACCAAAACAACATAGTGATAGGCCCGGTCAACATGCCTTTCACTAATTTTTTACTGAGTGATTGCGCATAACGCGCCCAATTTACGGTAATCGCTTGGGTGCGATAAACATCACCATAAATAATCGGCGGTTTTACACAACGTGAACCATAACTTTGTACCCATCCATATTGAGTAAAACAATATCCTGCTAGATGTTCGCCAAAATATTCCACCATGTCATTGCGTTCAGCTTCGCCGTGAACCAGTACATCCAATCCGATTGCTTCTTGTTTGGCAATGCAATCGGCGATTTCATGACGAATGCTATTTTCGTATTCAACCTGATTAATTTTTCCGGATTTAAAATCCGCGCGAGTACGACGAATATCATCGGTTTGCGGGAATGATCCAATAGTCGTGGTTGGAAACAAAGGTAAATTGAAAATCGCTTGTTGCTTTTTAATTCTCTCTGCAAAGACTGTTTGACGTTGACTATGTTCAGGTTTGACAGACGCGAGCCGATTTTTAACTTCAGTATTGTGAATCAAACTGGAGTGGGTTCGTGAAGCTTTTACCTGATTACTCAATATCAAAGATTCTTGCGCAATGGCATCAAAAGGTCTTTCGATTAAGGTTTTTAATGTCACTACTTCTTGCACTTTTTGTTTGGCAAAAGCAAACCAGCTTTTAATTTCTGTAGGTAATTTTGTTTCCAGACTAAGATCAACCGGGCTATGCAATAATGAACAAGAAGGCGCAATCCATAGGCGATCTCCCAATCTTTCTTGTGCAGTTTTGATAGTGTTTAATGATTTTTGTAAATCATTTTTCCAGATATTCCGGCCATCAATTAATCCCAAGGATAAAATTTTATGCGGCGACAAACGATCAATCACTGTGGCTAGTTGTTCCGGTGAGCGCACCAAATCAATATGCAATCCGGCAACCGGTAAATTGATTGCTGTTGTGACATTGTCTTCCAATCCACCAAAATAAGTGGCTAACAGAATCGACAGATTTTTGTGTTGCAATCGGTGATAGGTTTTTTCAAAGGCATTTTTCCATTCGGTTGGTAAATCCAATACCAAAATCGGTTCATCAATTTGAATCCATTTTGTACCGGTTTCAGACAAAGCTTGTAATAATTCCTGATATGCCGGAATTAAATTGTCGAGCAAATCCAAACGATCAAAATCAACACCTTTGACTTTGCCTAACCACAAATAACTCAGCGGCCCTAAAATTACCGGTTTAACTTGATAACCCAACGCAATAGCTTCTGTTGTTTCTTCAATAATTTGTCGCCAACTCAACGCGAATTCCTGATTGCGATGAAACTCGGGGACTATGTAGTGATAATTGGTGTCAAACCATTTAGTCATATCCGACGCACTGGTTGCATTGCCGGTTGGAGCGCGACCACGAGCCACACGAAATAAAGTATCCAGATCAATATCACGGCAGGCTTGATGTGAAAATTCATTCACGGAAACCTCGTGATGATTGCAGCAAGTAGAATCAGCTTGATGGTGATCATGTGGTTTTGCATTATTGCGATGACGAGCAGGAATATTGCCCAGAGTTGCAGACAAAGTAAGCACTTGGTCATACCAGGCAAAATCACCCGTCGGGATTAAATCCAGACCTGCACCCGCTTGTAGTTGCCAGTGATGACGACGTAACTCCTGACCAATTTTCTTCAATTCAGCCTGGTCTATGTCACCACGCCAATAAGCTTCTTGTGCTTTCTTAAGCTCACGATTAGCCCCAATTCGCGGAAAGCCAAGGTTGTGGGCAATGATTTTGGTTGTCATAAGGGGATTCCTTCTTTAATTCATGGAATAAATTCATCCAGGGTATTCTGCAAAAATCACCCTGCATGAATCAAACTGATTATTTTCAGTTTAAAGATGAATTAAATTTGAGTAGGATGTGGCCTCACCAGGCTTATTCCCTCACCCTGGCCCTCTCCCTGAGGGAGAGGGAATTAGCTCCTCCCTTTGAAAAAGGGAGGCGGGGGAGGGATTTAAGATGGTCAAATTTTCTAAGATTTTTTAAATCCCCCCTAACCCCCCTTTTTCAAAGTGGGGAACTCAAAACACATTCAGGATTTCATCATGCAAGACTCACAACCGCGTTTAAGTTTTGAATTTTTTCCGCCTAAAACTGCGGAAGGTCGTGAAAAATTATTTCAGGTTCGCGATAAGTTAATGGAATTCGAACCCGATTTTTTTTCTGTTACCTACGGTGCAGGCGGTTCAACTCGCGACAACACTAAAGGCATAGTCACTCAATTCAAAAAAGAAGGTGTGAGTGTTGCACCCCATTTGTCTTTCGGGGGTGATGATGAAGAAACCATTAAAAAATTAATCGAGGATTATCTCGATGCAGGTGTAGACCGGATTGTTGCATTACGTGGAGATATGCCTTCAGGCGTTGGTGGTGCTTATCAATTGGTTTACGCTAACGAGCTGGTTGCCTTTATCCGAAGACATTTTGGCGAGAAATTTCATCTTGAAGTTGCTGCCTATCCAGAGATTCATCCACAAGCGAAAAGTTATGGCGACGATTTGCGTTATTTAAAAGGCAAATTTGATGCGGGCGCCAATAGCGCAATTACACAATATTTTTTCAATCCAGATTCTTATTTTTATTTTATCGAGCAATGCCACAAAATCGGCATCACCCAACCGATTTACCCAGGCATTATGCCGATCATCAATTACAAAAACCTAACCCGCTTTTCCGACAGCTGCGGCGCCGAAATCCCACGCTGGTTACGCAAAGCCCTGGAAAATTTTGGCGATGACGAAGCCAGTTTAAAAAGTTTTGGTGTCGATCTGGTAACAGAGTTGTGTGATGTGCTGTTAGAAAACGAAGCACCCGGCTTGCATTTCTACACTATGAACCAAACCGAACCAACCGCACAGATTGTGAGAAATTTGGGAATGATTACTGCGGAATAAATTATTTATCGTCATCCCTGACTGCATAGGGATGACGACGTATTTATTTCGGAAAAATCGTTCTAACACCCTCTTTAGTCCCCAGCAACAAAACATCTGCACCTTTTGCAGCGAATAATCCGTTGGTGACAACGCCCGTGATTTGATTGAGAGTGTTCTCTAATGCAATTGCGTCGGTAATTTTTAAATTGTAAACATCGAGAATCACATTGCCGTTATCAGTCACCACACCTTCACGATAAACCGGTGCGCCGCCGAGCTTGACAATTTCGCGGGCAACGTAAGAACGTGCCATGGGGATCACTTCGACAGGTAATGGAAATTTGCCCAAGACATCAACCCATTTGCTTTCATCCGCGATGCAGACAAATTCTTTGGAAACCGCGCGAACAATTTTTTCACGTGTGAGTGCAGCGCCGCCGCCTTTAATCAAATGCAATTGTGCGTTGCTTTCATCGGCACCATCGACATAAACGACTAATTCACTCACTGAATTACAGTCGAGCACATCAACTCCCAATTTTTTTAAACGCAATGCGGAGGCTTCTGAACTAGCAACAGCGGCGGCAAATTGGTTTTTGATTTCACCGAGAAAATCGATAAAGAAGTTGGCGGTGGAACCTGTGCCCACACCAATAATCGAATCCGAAAATAATTTGGGTTTGATGTAATCAATAGCGGCGCGGGCAACGGCTTGTTTTAATTGGTCTTGGGTCATGACTTTTCTCGGAATCAATAAAAATTCTTGGATGGAATCTAAGATCAGGGCAGGCACAGGGACCTGCCCCTACGAAAAAACGCATTATACAGATCCAAAGATGCCAGCCACTGCCAAATTGTTTACACTTGGCGTTTTCTGTTGATGACACTATACGACCATGACCGAATCCTACATAAAACGCATACTCAATGCGCGCATCTACGACCTGGCAATCGAAACGCCACTGGACGAAGCTCGCCTGCTTTCGCAGCGCACAGGCAATAAAGTCCTGTTAAAACGTGAAGATTTGCAGCCAGTATTTTCATTTAAATTGCGCGGCGCTTACAACAAACTTATGCAGCTCACCGAAGAAGAGCGCAACCGAGGTGTGATTTGCGCCTCGGCTGGCAACCATGCGCAGGGTGTTGCAATGGGTTCGCAGCACCTCGGGATTAAAGCCACTATCGTTATGCCGCGCACCACGCCCGCCATTAAAGTCGATGCGGTGAAAGCACGCGGCGCCAAAGTGGTTTTACATGGCGACAGTTATGATGAAGCTTCAACTCATGCCAAAAAATTGGTGGAGGAAAAAGGGCTCACCTATATACATCCTTTTGATGACCCGGATGTGATTGCCGGCCAAGGCACAATCGGCATGGAGATCTTGCGTCAATATCCCGGAAAAATCGATGCGATTTTTATCGCCGTTGGTGGTGGTGGTTTGGCGGCTGGTATTTCCGCTTACGTAAAATACTTGCGCCCGGAAACCAAAATTATTGCGGTGGAATCAGAAGAGTCCGCTTGTTTAATGGCGGCCATGGAAAAGAAAAAACGTGTAGTGCTTCCACAAGTCGGCATTTTTGCTGACGGTATTGCCGTGGCACAAATCGGCGAAGAAACTTTCCGTATTTTGCGTAAAACCGTTGATGAGTGCATGACAGTCACCACCGACGAAATCTGCGCAGGTATTAAAGACATATTTGAAGACACGCGTTCTATTGCGGAACCAGCGGGTGCGACTGGAATTGCAGGCCTGAAAAAATATGTCGCCAAATATGGCATCACTGGGCAAACCTTAATAGCGATTGACTGTGGCGCAAATATTAATTTTGATCGCCTGCGTTATATCAGCGAACGCACCGAAATCGGCGAACAACGCGAAGCGATTTTGGCGGTGACTATCCCTGAGCGCCCCGGCGCTTACAAAGAATTTTGCAAAGCCTTGGGCAAACGCAATATTACTGAATTTAATTATCGCTATGCAGATAAAAGCGAAGCGAGAATTTTTGTTGGCGTACAAGTAAGTGCAGGTGGAACTGATCGCAAAGAATTAGTCGCAGATTTAACTCAACAAGGTTATGACGTTACTGACATGACTGAAAATGAGTTAGCAAAATTGCATATTCGTCATTTGGTTGGTGGACGCGCACCTTACATTACTGATGAAGTTCTCTATCGCTTTGAATTTCCGGAGCGCCCAGGAGCTTTAACGACCTTTTTAAATAAATTGGCGGGCCGCTGGAATATTTCTCTCTTCCATTACCGCAATCACGGTTCAGCATCTGCTCGCGTGTTGGTTGGAATGCAAGTTCCAAAAAAAGATTATTCAGAACTAAAGATATTTTTAAGTGATTTGAATTATCCCTATTGGGATGAAACTCAGAATGCGGCGTTTAAGTTTTTCTTGGGGTGATCTTTCTATAATATTTTAATTAAACTCAGATAGATCTTGCATAGGCATCACTCATGCTGAAACAGTGTATTTCATAAATTAACAATGCCCGCCAAAACGGGCTTTTTTATTATTTTTGTTTATCCGTAACCACAACATCCAACTTCACATCCCATTCTTCAACTTCAATTTCTTCCACCCTCTGACACTCATGCGCCACCCCAATCAACAAAGGTTTTGATTTGGGTTTCTCTTTTTTGAAGGAAAAAGTCGAATCATAAAAGCCGCCGCCCATGCCAAGGCGATTTCCATTTGCATCGAAACCGACTAATGGCATAAACACTATATCCAATAAATGTGCGGATAATTTTTGATTTTTATGGGGATCGGGTTCGAGGATTTTGAATCGGTTGTGGATTAATTCTGTTTCCGGTGTGTAGAGCACAAACCAGAGTTCGCGTGATTTACCTGGCTTTACAACCGGCAAATACACTTCTTTGTTCATTGCCCAGCATTGATGAACTAATGGTTGCAAATCAATTTCGCCGTTGCTGGATAAATAAACAGCGACGCGTTTTGATTTCAAAAAATGTGGAAGCTTAATAATTTGCTTGAGTAAATTGATTGCAGCTTCAGCTTGTTGTTTGCTGTTAATTGCATTGCGAGCGGCACGAAGAGTTTTACGTAAATTTTCTCGGGAAAAATCTAATTCACTCATAAAATAATCCGTATCAGTGCAAGGATGCACTGTCATTCACTGTCAGTGAATGCGAGCGTAATCAAGATCAATAAAATCACACTTTTATGCCAATCTTGATAAGCGACAACAAAAATATCAAGGAGAAATTTTTGTAATAATAGGAACCCCGAAATGTCGCTACCAAACCGGCCTTGAACCCATAGGTTCAAGGTGGCGATACCTGTGGCTTTTTAGGCTTTCCGTCAGGCGGACATGCACACCAAACACAACGAGATACTGCCGGGTTAAAGTTTATCGGCTCAAGGACATTGTTGGTTCACGAGCATCTCAGGGCTTGGAGCAAGTATAACGCATGAAATAAAGAATTGCTTCAAGGGTTTTTGAATCAATTTCACTTATTTAATACCAGAAATAAACAATAAAAATAAATTACAAAAATAAAGACAAATTTTTGTCTAATTTATCATGTAAACGTTGCAAATCTGCTTGATTTGCACTAACGCCTGAATCTTGCTTCGCCTGTAACAATTCGTGACTTAAATTCAGCGCTGCCATAACTGCAATACGCTCCAAACCTACAATACTTCCCGTCCCACGAATGGTTTTCATGCGTTCATTTAATAAATGTGCGGAATCCAACAAGGCTTGACGCTCTTCGCTTGGACAAGCGACTTGATATTCTTTATCCAATATACGAACAGTAACCGTTTCATTTGACATTGGTTGTACCTATTCCACATCCAGACTTTTAAGATGAGTGATCATAGCCTCAACCCGACTGCGGGCCAGTTCATTTTTTTCAATTAATCGTTGACGTTCACGATGCCATTCACTTTCACGGGCTTTAAGTTCGGCATTTTCCTGTTGCAATCGCTGGCATGCCAGTAGCAAGCGATCCAGCTTGGTTTCTAAAGAGAGTAAAAGGTCATTGGACATAGACTAAACCTGTGGTGGCGCAGGCGCCCAC